>JBDTTO010000019.1:0-14103 GCA_039930585.1 Gemmatimonadaceae bacterium | reverse complement strand
ACTTCAGCATGCCATTCACCACTGTGTAGCCGGGATCCGTTAGCGGGCCAGTGACCTTGAGATGTGCACTCTGCTTGTCGTTCACGATGGGCTCTTCGAGCTGCACCATGGTTGACTTGCCCTTCTTGAGTGCGTCCAGTGGCTTCGCGGTGTCCAGGTCAACGACCAGGACGTCCGAAAGTGCAGCGTACGACAACAGATCCAGCGGGAGTTCTTTACCGCGCCGAGTGTCGCTGTAGATCTGTTCGACTTTCATTTTGTGCGTTGATGGTTCGTCGAGGTCGTACAACGTTTTCACGTCATCGAGAAACATGTCCGTGTAAGGCGCCGCGGAAAATTCCGTGGTCGTCTTGCGCGCGTGAATCGTGAGCGGGTTGCTCAGTCCACTTGGGTTGGCGAAGTGGAGTTCAAGACGACCGTCGGGCAGCGTGCTGAGTTGCGCAGCAACGTTTGATGAAAGGAAGCTGTATCCTTTGGGCAGAATCACGCCCAAACGGTAGCCACTGAGGCTGCGCACCCACGAAATGTCGCCCGCTTGAATGCCAAATTGCGCGTTGGGTTCAGAATAATGTTGATACGTGCGTGCGTCTTTGTAGGTCTTGAAAATCAGCACGCGTCCAATGCCACCAGCTGGAACCGGAATTGGCAACTTTGCATGGATTGCGTGATTCTCGCCGTTTATCTCATACGTAAACTCGAGCTTCTTGCCCGTGCGCGGATCCCACACTTCAACGTCGGTGCCTTCGCTGCCACCACGCGTCGCGTTTACGAGTTCTGTTGCACCAACGCGTGTTTCTTCCGTCAGAAACCGGATGCGAAATTGTTCGGAGCCCGGTTCAAGCAGCGCGTACTCCGTGTACGCATCCTGACTGAACAATCGTCCCAGTCGCGCGGTCGGTTTGAGCGAACCATCTGGATTCTCGCCGCCGGGAAACGGACTGTTGCCGCGTTGCGCCGGCAGAACTCCCGGCAAGCAGAGCAAAGTTGCAGCAGCTGTGATTCCCATCGCGCGTTGCATTCGCGAAAAAACGTGTCGCATGTCGCTTCCTGTAGTTCAGTCGTTCGGAGAGGTGCTTCGCGAATCAGATCAAGCCGGACGGCGCGGCCTTACGGCATCGGATAACGTCGTACGTTTGTCGCCATGCACCGCGGAAATCTGCAGGTCGTAACCATTGGGCGTTGTCGTGTGATAACTCTTGAACGCAGCCACGTGAATCTCGTCGTCGGTTGATGTGTCAATGCGCGCCCGCAAACCACGTTTTTCAAGCGCGGCTTTCACGCCATCCGTATCCCACGGATCAATACCAAACGAGATGTGATCGATACGCGCGCGACGCGGCGCCGGTTGTGCATTCGTGCCCGCGCCACCGCCACGTCCACCCTGACCAAATGCAGGATCCAACGGATTCCCGCCGCGGATTATGATGTCGCCAACGTCGCCAATCAGCAGTTCGTTCTGACTGCCCTCGTCGTAGGTCGACTTCCATCCCATCAGGTTCATGTAGAAGCTCGCGGACTCTTTGTAATTCGTAACATTGAATGACAGGTGATCAAGCCATACGGTTTTCCATCCGGTGGATTCAAATGGCGCGGGTGATGCAATCTTCATCGCGACCGCCGTCTTTCTGTGCTGCGCAAATGCACCATTGCTGATCTGCAGATCGAAACCGTCCGGATCTTTTACGTGAAAACTCTCGAATCCCTTGCCGTCATTGTCTGCAACAGGACTCAACCCGCGCGCTTTGAGTTCGGTCTCAACTTTTTTTGCATTCCACGACGCGATGCCGTAACACACCGACTCCACGGACGCGCGACTTGGCGCACGACCGCCACCCGCGCCACCACCACGACCTCCTCGGCCACCCGTATCAGTTGGGAGCGCGGCGGCCGGCGGAGTTGCGCTCGTATCCGCGGGCGCCTGTCGAAGAATCACCGAACCCCACGAGCCCAGGTCCATCACCGCTTGTTTGCCGTCGTCGCTTCGTTGAGTCCAACCCATCAACGCATTGTAAAACGCCGCTTCTTTCTGATAGTCCGCCACCTGCATCGTGATGTGTTCGAGCGAGATTGTTTTGAAACCAGTCGCGCCGAACAGCGGCTTGATGGCCGTTGTGTCACAAGGCACAGATCCGAGTTTAAGGCGGCATCGGCCTTGTCCAAGCGCAGTCGCAAACGGCGCGCCAATGAGGCCAACGCCTAGCATGCGCAAAATGTCGCGACGATTGGGCGCGCGGGATGATTCAGAGCTGTTACGATCGTTCTCGGTCATGCGGCCGCCCTCGACTTCGGAGTTGGCAACGTCTGTGCGCGTTTGGAAATGCGCTTGCTTGCGCGCCCACAGAGGCGCCCGTGCATATTGAGACAGCGAGGTGAGGCTAGACAATGCGTGTTGTGACGGAGGGCGGCAAGGACGTGAGCGTAACACCGTTCGCTGGAAATTCCGAAGACGATTTGACCGAGCGAGCGGGCAGGCAATATGCCGGGCCCTTTGCGCGTTACGTGGCAATTGGCGATAGCACAACCGAAGGCCTGGACGATCCGGACGGCTACGGCAGCTATCGCGGATGGGCTAATCGTTTTGCCGAAAGTGTCTTCGCTCAACAAGGCCACCTTTTGTACGCGAACCTGGCCGTGCGCGGACTCCAAACGCGCGAGATCCTGGACACGCAACTATCGATTGCACTCGCGATGAAGCCGGATTTGTCGACCGTTGTGTCCGGCACCAACGACGTGTTGCGACCGAGTTTTAGTGTCGCGGCATACCGGCGTGACGTGGCCGAGATGCAGGGCACACTCATTGCGCAGGGGGCAACAGTCCTCACGTTCACGTTGCCCGATTTGTCGCTCGTAAATCCGTCCGCTCGCATGGCACGTGCGCGCGTTGAGCTGATGAATCAAGCGTTACGTGAAGTGTCGGCGCGCACTGGTGCGATTGTCGTTGATCTCGCGAAACACGAATTGGCGGGTGATCCCAGGATGTGGAGTCGCGATCGGTTGCACGCAAATTCACTTGGGCACGCGCGCATTGCCGCCGCGCTGGCACATGCTGTTGGATTACCGGGCAGCGACAATTTGTGGGCGACACCTCTGGACAAACGCGCGGCCGTTCCCACGTTGGAGCGATGGGCCGATCACGCAAAATGGAGTCGGGAATATCTCGTGCCCTGGCTTTATCGACGCATACGCGGTCGTTCGTCGGCCGATGGCAAAGTGTGCAAACGCCCCAACCTTTCGCCGGTCATTCCAGTAGCCGACTGATCACACGCAATTCGCGAGAACAAATGCCGATGTCACGCGCAGTAAAATCAACGGTCGTCAGCGCGATTGCGCTCGCACTCGCTACGTGTATGACGTCATGTGCACGCGGACACAAAGTGATCAGTATTCAACAGGATCCCGGCAAAGGCGGTAATGGTGTTGCACAACAACCAGCGCCATACACTCCGCCGGTAGAAGTCGCTGAACGTATGGCTGGTGCTCCAGCCGGAACACTTTCAGCGCCCGCAATGTTTGCAAGCAAATTGTACGGCGTGAACTTCAAATATCGCGTGTACGTGCCCGCGCAATACCACAAAGGCGACGTTGCAGCGTTGATGGTGTTTCAGGACGCAACCAGCGTATACCTCGGCCTGATGAACACGCCGGTTGTATTTGACAATCTGATTCACAAAGGCGAAATGCCGATGACGATTGCGCTGTTCCTTGATCCGGGCACGGCATCAGGCGAATACGTTCAGGCGCAGGACAGAGGCAAACGCAGCGATCAGTACGACACAGTGAGTGACAAGTACGGACGATTTCTAATTGAGGAAATTATTCCGCAGGTCATTCAGAAACAGTACAACGTTGTGAAAAATCCCGCAGGTTGGGCAATTGCCGGACAAAGTTCCGGTGGCATAGCGGCGTTTACAGTGGGATGGTATTGGCCGGACTATTTCAACAAGGTGCTTACGCAGAACGGAAGTTTTGTAAACATCAAAGGCGGCGCCGCATATCCGCAATTGATTCGCGATGAACCGGTTAAACCGTTGCGCGTTTATCTGCTCAGCGGCACGAATGATTTGAACAATGAGTTTGGCAGCTGGTTGAAAGCCAGCACCGACATGGCCTCCGCGTTGGCTGAGCGTGACTATGACTACCGTTTCCGTCCGGGAACAGGTGCGCACTTTCCGCCTTTGCAGGCGCAGGCAGATTTCCCCAACGCGCTGCGGTGGTTGTGGCGTGGCTACATGGTTGGTACTAAAGGGAAAAGATAGAAATGCAGCTCTGAGATGGCAGAAACGGTGACCTTGATCTCGCCCACCAGTCTTGAGCGTGTCCACTTCCAATACGCTCTCAATTCCGGTGCCTGTGCGCTCTCTCAATTCTTTGCTGGTCGTCGCTCCAATTTCTCGCGCGGTGGGAGCGATAATTGTCGCACTTCCGCTGCTGACGGCTGCTTGCGGTGACGGTGCCGGAAATTCGACGGGAACTGTCACCGACGACAACAGAAACGGCATTACTGCGACAGGACCGGGCGTACTATCGGTATCGCCGTTGGATACGAGCACGCTGATTGCGACAACCCCGCTGGGTGCGTTGGCGCCGCCGGGACACGTGTTGCCGACGGATCACGTGTACATGTATTTCGTTGATCCGTGGAGCGGACAGCAGCAGAACAATGATTGCAGTGCGCGGGCCGTGCGTGCCGCCGGAAGTGGCGTGGTGACGTTCGTGCTCGTGACGGAAGTTGGTCGCACGGACACGAAGGTCGATGTGCAAATGACAAAAACTTTTCATTACTACTACGACCACGTGGTGTTGCGTCCGGGCATTGGCGTGGGAACGCACGTTTCGGCAGGCGACACAATCGCGTATACGACAGGTCGTTGTCCGTCGATGGATCTTGGAGTGACCGACAGTGACGTATCGCCTTCAGGGTTTGTGAATCCGTCGCGTTACGAGGGTTCGACGGGACATGCTGCTTCGCCATATAAGTATTTCGCCGAGCCGTTGCGTTCGTGGTTGTATGCGCACGTGCGTGTGTATGAAGGCGTTCCGGCAAACAAGGATGGTCGCATCGACTATGGCGTGCGCGGCAAACTTGTGGGCGACTGGTTTCATTCGTCAATTGCAAGCTCGACGTCATCAACCACGATGGGGCCGGACGGTTGGCCGAAGACAATTTCATTTGCGTACGATTGGTTTGATAACAAGCCGCGCATTTCTGTTGGCGGGACCATTACGGACGCGGGCGTACTTCGTATTTCTGCGACCGATCCGGATCCGGCGAGTGTGAGCACTGCGAATGGATTGGTGGCGTATCAAACCACAAGCACGCTTGGGCGTATTGTGAGCGGTTGGATGCTGGTGCAGATGATTTCTGACGAGCGCATTCGTGTTGAATATTTTGCGGCGGCGACTTCACGTCCGGGCGCATTTACAGTGGCGGCGCAGGAGTACGTGCGATAAGTCGGATGACGATGATCGTAACCTCCGACAGAACCTGAATTCGCTGGGTAGCCGTCCGCCAAGTCCGTCAAGTCCGTTGTGTCCTACGGCAGTTTGTCAGTTAAAGATCTCGACGGCCTCACCATCGCCAGTGTTCCCGGTGAGCAATCGAGGCGCTGCTTCGCCCACAGCGTGACAGCAGCGCTCACGACGTAACGTCCGTGCGGTCCGTGTGCATGATGAGTGACTCGAATTCATCGCCAGGCGTTATTCATTAACAGCCCTTCCGCGACTGAATCGATGCACGTAACAGCAACAGAAGGAGGCGCGCCGATGCGCTGGACAGATATTAGTTCGAAAATGAACCGGAAAATTCTCACGACATTGAGCGCGTTGCTCGTCGTGACCGCGTCAGTGGCCAGCGCGCAAACGCCACTCAGAATACTGCGCTATTCGCCAACCGACACCGCAACGTCTGGCAGCATAATTTCGGTGACGTTCAGTCGACCGGTCGCCGGGCAACTTGATCGCACGATTGATGCGCGTCGCGTGATGACCCTGCAACCTGACGTCAAGGGCGTGTACGAATGGCGCGATCCCATCACGTTGCGGTTCATTCCCGACAAACCACTCGTTCCCGGCGCGCAACACACCGTATCGATTGATACGGCCGCCATTGCGTCGGTGGGTGCTCGCAAAGGCGCGCCGTTTCGATTTACGATTCACGTTCCTGGAGCGTCGCGTCTCGGGGCATACTCCGTGCGGGGCGATGTACGGCACCTCGGGCCAACGCCTGCATTTCGCATTATGTACAGCGACGCCGTCGACCTCGATGTTGTAGCGCGACAATCTTACCTCGAGTTTTCGGCGGCATGTGGTGGCGCAATTCCGTTGCGCGTGGTGCGGCAGCGGCCAATACAGACAGGCGATCCTTCAATGCGGCATTGGAATACGCCAAGCGACACATTGGGCGAACGCTTTATGCGCATTGTCGAAATGGAACCGCGTGATTCACTCAAGCCAGACTGCACTGGTTCGTGGATCGTGCCGCTGTTTAATGATGACCGCGGTCGGGCGACAGAATCGCATCAAATACAAACCGTTCCTGCATTCCGAATTGATTCACTTTCAGGTTGCCTTCGCCTCACCCGCGGACTTGAACGCGCATGCGTCCCCGATGTCGTAACAGTTTGGTTTTCGGCGCCAATCGACGCGCAACTTTTGGAAAAGGTTATTCACATATCACCAACGCTCAACAAGCCGTCGCTAAGCGGGCAAGTAAGCGCTGTATCGTTCACCGGTCGACTAACGCCGCGCGAAAAATATGCCGTCTCAGTCGACACCAGCATTCGAGACATCTTTGGGCGAAAACTCGCAGGAACCAACGAAGTTGCGGCAATTGCCCGCGACCGGCCACCAACCATTTCGCATCAGTACAATTTGCAAACGCTGTCGCGCGAACATCCGGCGTTCAGTATTCGCACGGTGAACGTAGACACGATTTCCATGACACTGCGGCCAGTGCCGGACTCTCTGTTGGCACAGATTGATGGTGCAGCCGGGTTTGACTATATCTTTCACGCCGATTCGTCGGCGGCGAGCACCGCCTCCGCCATTGTTGTAAACGTTCCTGTGAAGAGTGTGTTCAATACCGAAACGTTCGTAACGGTCGTTTTACCAGACTCACTGCGCGCACGTTTCACCAACAAAGTTTTTGCTGTTGGATTTGCAATCAAGGCCGCCAGCGTCGCACCGGAACTGGTGGAAGACCAAGTCGCGCGTCGCGCCAACCAGCTTGCTACTGGCGCGAAGTTGCCGACACCTCAAATCGTGCAGCGAAATTTCGATCACCTCGCGCAAATGAGTACACTTCGCGCGCATTCCAAAGTGTTGGGCAGTGAAGGGCCAGTGTTTGTCACAGATAGCCGGGGAAACCCGGTAGCGAATGCAAAAATCGTGTTGCTTGACGAAGCGCGGAGACGTTTGGCGTCCGCGGTTTCAGACGGACGCGGCTTGGCCACACTGATTCCAACTTCTGCCGACAGCCTGGCTCTTCAAAAGATCGCACCTCGGCCAAATCGTTTTGGTCGTCGCACGCGCATGCTCGAAGTAACACATGGCACGGAACGTCTCATCGTTCCCATTCAATCAACGATTGGCAATTCGCTCGGCGCCAATCTGACTCCGATGTCATTGGGGTCAAACAATTCGAACGGCGATTTGGTGCATGCGACTTCGTTTACTGATCGCGGCATCTACCGTCCGGGCGAATTGATCTACGCCAAGGCGTATGTGCGGTACGGCATTGTCGGATCGATTGAGGTGCCGCCACCCGACTCCGTTCGATTCACGCTCGCTTGTTATTGCGGCGGCCAGGACGACATTGTTCGCACAACCGTGCTGAATGAGTACGGAGCTGCCGCTGATTCGATACGCATACCCGCGTCGCAACCGCTGTCCGCGCACGGCGTCGAAACCGAAGTGCGAATCAATGGCGCGTGGCAACCAATCTGTTGCGACGCCCAGATTCAGATTGCCGAGTTTCGGGCACCTGATTTTCGGGTCACGCTGACTGCCGACACGACTCGGCGTTTCGTAGGTGACACCATCAATGTGCTTCTTGATGCGCGCTACTTGTTTGGCGTGCCAATGGCGGGTGCGCGTGTGCAGTGGTCCGCAGCTGTGGACCAGACGTGGCAAAACGACCGCGCAATTCCAAACACCAAGGGATACACGATCGGCGCGCGCAGTTGGTGGGATCCGACTTCGCCCAGAAAATACGTTCAGCTTGGAGCGGAGGATTCGCTCAACCGCAACGGTATACTCAATCTCAAAATTGCAACGGCGCGCAATTCGATCGATGGACCAACGCGCCTCAATATTCAGGTTGGCGTCAGCGATGTGAACAACCAGACGGTTACTGCAAGCACGTTCGTTGACCTTCGCCAATCTTCGTACAATGTGGCCGTCAAAATGCGAAGTGCCGGATGGTATTGGCGCACCGGTACGAGCCAGACAATCGATGCATTCGTCGCGACTGAATCGGGCGAACGTATCGCGGGCGTGCCGCTGTCAGTCAGCATCGTCCGTCGCCAATGGCGAATGGATACCACTACGGCCGAGCGCAATTATCGGTGGATTGTGGATACTGTGCAGCGCTTGCAAGTCATCACCACGCGCGATTCAGTGCCAATTCAGTTCGTGCCCACCGTTGACGGCGCATACGATGTTCGATTGGAGGCGCGAGATCCTGAAGGTCGGACGGCCGCCACAAACATCGGGCAGTGGGCGTACAGCAACGCATGGGCGCAATTGGGTGGCGCGAATCCACTCCGCCTTCGCGTTGCGTCGCAGCACGCGGCCGACGCACAGTTCGCGCTCGGTGATACTGCACGCATTTTGTTCGAGTCTCCATTTGAGAAAGCAACCGCGTGGCTCACGCTGGAACGTGAAGGTGTGGTGCAGCAGCTAACCATGCCAGCCGTTAAGGGCAGTAACACGTGGACAGTTCCCATCACCCAGAAATTTGCCCCCAACATCTGGGCCGGTGTTGTGTTGGTTGCGCGCTCGGACTCCGCACTTACCAGCGCGAATTCGGCCGACGAAGTGTTGCGCGCTGGATACACGGAAATTCGTGTTGACTCAACAACGCATGCGTTGCACGTCGAAATTCTCGCGGAGCACAATCAACTGCTGCCCGCTGATACGGCGCGCATTCGCGTTCGTGTACAGCCTGTCGTGCCCGGAAATCGCGTTACACCAAGCGAAGTGACGCTGTGGGCTGTGGACGAAGGGGTTTTGTCACTTACGGACTACAAGACACCAGACATTCTTGCGGCGATTGACGAGCGACTTGGAATTCCTCCATCATTTTATTCGACGCTGACAGAACTTCCCGCAGCCGACCCGCGATTTCCACTCAGACCTCGGCTTTTGTTTCGTGGGTTGAATGGCATGGCCGGCGGTGTGAACATGCTGAGCGAAGTTTTCGTTGAAAAAGGTGGTCCATCGTTGCCGGATGACAAAGCTGCAGCGCTGCGATCAAAGTTCCGATTTACAGCGTTCTACGTGGGTAGTGCGATTACGGACAGCAATGGCGTGGCAACAATTCACAGCAAATTGCCCGACAATATCACAACATTTCGTCTCATGGCTTCCGCGGTTACCAAGGGCCAGGGCTACGGATCAACTGAATCGTCGCTGCTGGTGACACGTCGCGTTATTGTGCGGCCCGCGCTGCCGCGGTTTGTGCGCAAGGGTGATGTGTTGTCGATCGGGGCCGCCGTGAATGTTCGCGACAGCAGCGACGCCAGTCTTGCGGTGCGCGCCAGTGTCGACGGACAGATGTTGCGCGGCGATTCCGTTCGGTCAATTTCCATCACGAACGCTGCGAGTGGACGCGCCCTGTTCTCAATGTCGGTCCCAGAACACACAACTGCAGACAGTGTCGCAATTCGATTCATGGCTACAGACAATACGGTGAAAGATGGCGACGCCGTCGAAGCTAAATTGCCGATTCGTCCCGCCGGAACGCCGCGCGCGCACACTGTGATCGGAATGCTTCGCGACAGTGGTAGCGTTACAGTCAATCTTCCAGGCGATATCGATGCCGCGCGTTCTACCATTTCCGTGAGTTTGGGAACGTCACCGTTGGTGGCAATGCGCACGCAGTATGCGCGCCTTCGCGACTATCCATATCGCAGTACCGAGGTGATTGTCACGGGTGCACGCGCGCTCTTGTCGCTGTCGCGTGCCGAGCGCGCGATGGGCGACACGGTTGTCACCGGTGATACGGCGAAGGTGCGCGCCGATTTGCAAGCGGCGGTCGACGAAATCACCAAACGCCATACTGGAGAGGGACTGTTTTCAAACTGGCCTGGCGCCAGAAGCGAAGACGTGTGGTTTAGTGCCTACATCGGTTCATTCCTGCGTGATGCCGACGAAGATGGGCTTCGTGTATCCGACGACCTGCGAACAAGAATCACTTCCCAAATGGAGCTGATGTTTACGCAGCCAAATTGGTTGAACGATTCGCTCAAAGTTGACCAGTACGATCGCAAGGCATGGCTGCGTGTTCGGGTAACTGACCGCTTGGTTGCTCTCCGGTATCTCCGCGACAACGGCACGCCGAATACAAAAGCCGAAGACGAAATACTTGGCCTATCGCACTTGCTGTCGTGGGAGGACAACGTGGCACTGGCCAATCTGATTTCAGAGCGCAGTGAGTTGCTGTCGCGCGCGAATGAAATGCTGATGCGGGCCTGGAAAGGCGTTACCATCGCAGGCAAACGTATCGATCTTCCGGATTCACTGCGCAGTCCGCTCAACTTTCCATCGCATATTCGCCCAGCCGCACGATTGCTGACGACCACGATGAAGTTGATGCCCGATCATCCAATGATTGGCGCGCTGGCCGAAACAATCATCCAGCAAGGTTCAGTTGAGCGTCGCTGGGTTTGGAATTCGCTCGACTTCGGCTCGGCAATTGAAGCACTGGCTGACTTTGCAACTGAGCAACGTGATTCGGGAGCCGCGCGGCTGGTGGCACGGGCATCCAACGGGTGGATTCTGTTTGATCGGAATACGGCCAGCGCGTCGCGCGCGAAATTGACGGTCGCGGATTCAACCCAATTGCTTACCGGCCTCATTCAAAGCAAAAGCCGTGACTCCGCGTCCGTGACAATGTCACTGCGAATGGAGTCGAACAACGCTGACGCGCGTGTTGCTCGCCGCACGCCGTTGTACTACTCGGTCACGGTCAACGAAGTGCCGTTGCAGCGCCCGGTGACGCCGGATGTGCAGGGCATCGTGGTTGAACGTTGGTACGAGCAATTCTCCGACGGAAAACCGATCACTGAAGTGAAAGAGGGCGACCTTGTTCGCGTTCGCCTGCGCATCACAGTTCCGTCCGACCGGCAATACGTTGCCCTTGAAGATCTGCTGCCTGCTGGGCTGGAAGTTGTCGATCTTTCGTTACGTACTTCCGCCGCGTTGTCACCGTTTGGCACATCGGATGCCAAACGACATTCCGCAATGAGTCGCGAGGATGACGCGGGACTGTTTGCGCAAAGTTCGCTGGGTGGATCGTGGGACGGCGGCTGGTGGTCGCCATGGGATTACAAGGAATCACGCGATGACCGAGTGTTCTATTTCGCGAATGAATTGTGGTCGGGTACGTACTCCGCCATGTACATCGCTCGCGCCACAACTCCCGGCACGTTTGTCAAACCACCAGCGCATGCCGAGGAGATGTATAATCGGGCGTTGCAGGGGCGGAGCGATGGTGGCGTGTTTATCGTGCGTCGTTAACTGCAGGTGTCACGAAAACAAAAAGCCCGCCACTCCATTACTCGGAGCGGCGGGCTTTTGTTTTCAGATCAGGCGATTACGGCGTGGTGCGCGTAATGGTTTTGATCTCGTATTCTTTCGGCGGCTCCGCACCTAGCAACCACTTCACGAAATAATCCCAACGGCGGCGCATCATGTAGTTGGACATGTTGCCATAACCGTGCGGCTGATTGGGCAGCATCAACAAATCGAAGTCCTTGTTGGCCTTGATCAGTGCTTCGGCCACCAGCAGCGTGTTGTACGGTGGGACGTTGTTATCCATCGTGCCGTGCGCGAGCAACAAGTGTCCCTTCAGTCCCTTCGCAAACGTCTGATTGGCTTCGATGTCGTAGCTGTCTTTTCCATCAGGAGTCTTTTCCATCAAACCCTGATAACGCTCGCCCCAATCATCTTCGTACACGCGCTGGTCGTGATTGCCCGATTCAGCAATACCAACCTTGAAGAAGTCGGGATAACGGAACATCGCGTCGGCCGTGATAAATCCGCCGCCCGAATGTCCCCACATGGCGGCCTTGTCGAGATCGATTCCCGGAAACTGCTTCGCCAAATCTTTCATGGCAGCAATCTGATCTGGGATCGTGTTGTCGCGACCCATGCGACCGTAGTACGAATCATGGAACGACTTGGAACGGCCCGGTGTGCCGCGACCATCAATCGACACAACAATGAAACCCAGTTCGGCCAGCGCCTGTTTGTCGCCGCGCGCACTGGTGAATGAACGCGCGCCCACGCTGCCACTTTGCGGGCCCGGATACGCGTTGTTGATGATCGGATATTTTTTCGCTGGATCGAAGTTGGCCGGACGGAACATCATACCGTACAAATCGGTCTTGCCGTCGTCCGCTTTGACTTTGATCGGAATCGGCGGCTTCCATCCGGTTGCCATCAATTTGCTGACGTCCGCCTTTTCAAGTGGCATCACCAGTTTGCCTGCGGCGTCGCGCAAACCAACAACCGGTGGCACATCCGGCGACGAGTAAGTATCAACGAGATACTTGCCACTGGGCGACAATGAAATGTCGTGCGTACCAACATCGGGTGTCAGTGAAACCTGCGGCGCTTTGCCGTCAATGCCGATGCGATAGTAGTGAATGAAATACGGATCCTGTCCCGGTTCGCGACCACCCGCTGCGTACCAGATCGTGCGCGTCTTTTCGTCAATGCGCGAAATCGCCGTGACCGGACCTTCACCCGTCGTGATCTTGCTCTTGAGTTTGCCCGTTGTGAAATCATACAGATACAGCTGACCCCAATCGTCGCGCTGCGAATACCAGATGATTTCATTCGTGGGCCACATCATGCGCCAACCGGTGCGCGATTCGAAATGTGTTGGCACAGTTTCGTCAAACAAAGTTTTCACCGTACCCGTTGCCGCATCCGCTACGCGAAATGTCGCGCTCTTGTGATCGCGTGACGTTGATACGAACGCGAGCTTCGTACCATCCGGGTTCCAGTTGTAATCCGCCATCGTGATGTTGTCGCCAATGGTGCCGCGATGAAAATCGGGCGCCATCTGCAACGGAATTACCTTTCCCGCATCAACATCAATGATTACCCGACGCAACATCTGCACGACGCTGTCACCTGGCAGCGGATACTTCCACGCTTTCAAATCCGGATGCCCCGCTTTCGTGCTGACGATGAACATGTCGCCAACGTTGCGTTCGTCCTGCTGCGACGTCGCAATCTTTTTTGAATCGGGCGACCACAACAGAATTGCGCGATCGCTGCTGGCCCAACCGGCGTTGTCCGTTGCGTAGCCGTTGTCCTTCACGCCATCGGTGGTCAGCTGTTTTTCCTGACCAGTCGCAATGTCGCGCACCCACAAATTCCAATCTTTGATGTAAGCGGCGCGTTTGCCGTCCGGTGAATTGACCGCGCCATTGGCGCCACCACGACCGCCACCACCGCCACCACGTCCTCCACGACCACCTCCGCCAACCGCATCGGCGTTTGCCGGAACGTCCGGACAGTTACTGCGCGTCGCGTCGCACACCGTGCGCGTTTTCGTGGCCGGATTAATCAAGATCGTTTGCGCGTTCGGTCCCGCCGTTCGGTACCACATGCGGTCGTCGGGCAACCAATTGGCGGTTACCGAGCCACCCACTACCAGATCGGTGAGGCTGGGTCCGAGCTGCGCGGACGCGCGATCGTAGTCGGCCGCGGTAATACGGGGCGCCTGCGCCGATAACACGGGCGCCGAGGCCGGGAGGGCAACCACGAGGGTCGCCGCCACAAAAAGGAGAGGTCGTTTCATAGGCACAGAGTATACAGTTCTGGCCGATTGGCACAATCGAGAATGCGGTTGCGCGTCGCACTTGCGGC
>JBDTTO010000018.1:0-14181 GCA_039930585.1 Gemmatimonadaceae bacterium | reverse complement strand
AGAAAAATCTTCGTTGCCTTGCGATTCAAACTTCGCGCGCAACGGAAACATCGCTGTTGCCGCCAATGGAAACGCAGGCGTCAATTCGCTGATCGGACCAAGTTCGCGTACGGCACGATTGACAATGCCTCGTGCCGGCCGACCGGTGAAAACGTTGGTGATGGCTGTGTGTGTTGCGCGTTCGCTATTCAGTGCCGAGCGATGAACGGCCGATGTGCTGGCCTCGGGGCAAAAGAGAAATGCGGTACCGACCTGTACCGCACTCGCACCCAACGTCATCGCCGCGCGCACGCCGGCGCTCGTGGAAATTCCGCCGGCTGCAATCACGGGGACTTTTACCGCCGCAACCATCTGCGGGATCAAGGCCATTGTACCAACTTGTGTCGTGATATCAGTAGTCAGAAACATTCCGCGATGACCGCCGGCTTCGTACCCCTGCGCAATCACAACATCTGCGCCGTTTGCTTCGAGCCAGCGCGCCTCGTCAACGGTCGTGGCCGTTGACATGACAACGGCGCCCCACTGTTTCACACGATCAACCAACGCGCGCGCGGGAAGTCCAAAATGAAAACTCACCACTGCTGGTTCGAATTCGCTTAACAGCTCTGCCATTTCTGCATTGAACGGAGCACGCGCGGGCGCTTCGAGAATATCATCCTGCGCGATTCCCAGTTCGTGATAATACGGCAGCAGTTGACGGCGCCATGTTGCGTCGCGCAACGCGTCGCGCGCTGGCGATTGATGGCAAAAGAAGTTGACGTTGAAGGGCCGCTCAGTTTGTTGCTTGATCGCGCGCAATTCGGCCTGCATGTCGTGCATGGTCAGCATCGCACACGGCAGCGATCCCAATCCACCTGCGTTGCAAACGGCAAGCGCCAAACGCGAACCTTGTGATCCCGCCATTGGGGCCTGCACGATGGGTTGTGGGATCCCAAGACGCTCCACCAACTCATTCATTGTGAATATTCGCGATGAGCCATGCACTCGGCATGTAACGCCACTGCAAGCATGGCGAAATGCGATATCGCACGGAAGCGATTCATGGGTGAGCGTTTGGTCCGTCGTGAAAAGAAGGCACTGAGCGAAGAAATTCTGACCCGGTGCAGACCCAATGGCAATCACCTGTGTATCATAGGCGTGGCCACCAGCAACGGTGGCCGCACGTGTTTCAAATCCTGCCTGATGTCCCATTTTGGGACATATCTCCCAGCACGTTTCCTCCCATCCCGCGGGGACCACATGCACCAAACCAAAATGCGCTCGAAAAACCCTGTGTCATTCCTTCGAAAAACGATTTCGGCCACAGTTCTGTCGGCGGCATTCGCGCTTCCGACGTACGCCCAGAAAACCACTGATATGGGCGCGGGCGGTGGCGGTAGTGCTCACGTAAAAACCGAGTGGGTCGTTGCTCCGGCCAATATCTCGATTCAGTACGGTCGTCCAGCGTTGAAGGGACGTCCTGAAGAAAAAATGATGGAAGTCGGAAAGCCATGGCGCACTGGCGCTGATGCGCCGACCATCCTCACGACTGACAAGACGCTCAAGTTTGGCGATGTTACCCTGGCGCCTGGCAGTTACACGATCAACACCGAGCCTGGCGAGTCGCAGTGGCACATCATGTTCGGAAAATTCGCCGACCCGAAGCAGTGGGGAATCCCCTACAAACCCGAGCTCGAAATCGGCCGAGTGCCCATGAAGCTGGCCAAGACGGCAACGCCGGTTGAAATGGTCACCATTCATATCGAGCCGGCCAAGAGCGCCGGAACGCTCAAGATCGAATGGGGCGGAAAGAGCGCCAGCGTCCCATTTACCGTGATGCCGTAGTTTTTTCGATAGCTGGAAAGTTGACACCGTCCGCAGCGATGCGGGCGGTGTTTGCGTATGTGACCAGAAGTAAGTTGAGAGTCGGTTCCGGCTCGATCCCACCGCACACCTCAGGCCCCCAGAGGCGCATCCGCGTGAGTGCAAAAAATCGGAAGACGGGAAATCTCGTCGCGTTGGGATCAGCAGCAGTGGTCGCGGTTTACGGTGCCGGGTTTATGCGCACGGCCGAGGCGGCGCAGCGATTTGCGGAACAGTCGGATGAGCGGCGCGTGGTGGTGGACGAAGTCGCGCCTGGTGTCACAGTTCCGGGCAGTGCCAATGCGCCTGCGTCGGCCAATGGTGTCGCGAATGTCGTTGCACAGACTGCAACGAACAGCACTGCGGACGCAAATGCATCCGCAAAAACGCCCGCTGTTTCAAAGAGCAGCGTCGCGGCAACAACGACCGTAAAAAAAGTTGACGCGACCACAGCGAAAGTGGCCGAACAAACACCACCAGACAGTCGTTCGGGTTCGGCCTCGGTGCCAATGCCGCCCGAGGTGACAACGGTGATGAGCGCGAGTGGCGTGGCAGTTACTGCGCCGCAACCGACCACACCCGTTGAGGCTCGCGTTCCGGTTGCGGAGAAACCTGCACCAACCGCGAATTCAGTTACAGCAACTGCGGTTGCACCGACGCCAACGGTCGTTGCGCCACCAGTTGCGACGCCAACGGTTGCAACGTCAATGGTCGCAACGCCAACCGCTGCACCGGCGCAAAACACCAAGGCCACGACCGCCGCTGAGCCCGCGCCAGCTCCGACGGTAACCGCGCCATCAACTACTGTGGCCGCAGCTGGCGCTGCCAAATACAAAGACGGCAGCTACACGGGCTACGGCACGTCACGACACGGCGATGTGGAGGTGTATCTCGAGACCACTGACGGAAAAATCACGTACGTCAAAATCTCGCAGTGTCTCACACAGTATTCATGCTCGTGGATTGAGGACCTTCCACGCCAGGTTCTCGCGCGACAAAGTACAAAGGTCGACGGAATTTCCGGCGCAACACAAAGCGCCAACGCGTTCTACTACGCGCTTGTAGCGGCACTCGCCAAGGCGAAGTGAACGAATCGTTTTTTCATTCGTTCGCATGCATGGGAACGGAAGTAAAATTCCAGGTCGTCGAACCCGTAGCGCGCCTGCACGATGCTGCGCGCGACGCGGCGATTGCGCGCGCCGTTGATTGGTTTCACCAGGTGGAATCTGCGTGCAACCGGTTTGATGAGACCAGCGAGTTGCGACAGCTGTGTGCGCAGCCCGGCGTTGCGGTTGCAGCGAGCGAAATCCTGTTTGAAGCTGTGCAGTTTGCCGTGGCCGTTGCCGATGCAAGTGATGGTGCGTTTGATCCAACTGTTGGCGCGCGCATGGAAGCACGCGGTTTTGATCGCGACTACCGCACAGGGGTCAGCACACGAAGTTTTTTGCATCATGATGAGTCTCATCATGATCATTCTGCGTCGTACGACGAAATCGAACTCGACATTCGCACGCAAACCATCACACTGCACAAACCGTTGCTGCTCGATTTAGGCGCGGTCGCGAAAGGACTTGCCATCGACATGGCGGCGCGCGAACTCGCACCGTTGCACAACTTCATGGTGAATGCGGGCGGTGATTTGTACGTCGGTGGACACAACACGCAGGATGAACGCTGGCATGTTGGCATTCGCCATCCGCGCATGACGGACACGTTCGTGCACACGCTGCGCGCGTCCAATTGCGCCGTCTGCACGTCGGGGGATTACGAACGCGTTGGCGCCGACGGTGCGCATCACCTGATGGATGCACGAAACAGCGCGCCAGCAGAATCGTTAGCCAGTGTGACTGTTACCGCCCCTTCTGCCATGGTCGCCGACGCACTGGCCACGGCAGCGTTTGCACTCGGACCATCAAAAGGTCTGGAGTTTCTGGCGAGCCACGAAGTTGAAGGTCTGTTGATTGCACCAACACTCGAACGCTGGACGACGCCGGGAATGATTCTTGACTGATCAACCGACCGCGTCCGCCACGGCTCGTGTGCAACGATTCTTTCGAACACCAAAAGGATTGTTGATCATCGTGCTGATGTTGTTGCTTGTGATCGCCGCGTTTGGCACCGGGCTCAAGCTGATTGCACCAGGACTGGTTGCTGCGTGCGCAGCGGCGATGCTCATCGACGCACCAATTTTGCGCGTGCGCGAAGGCGAGTGGCAATTTCCAAGCGGCGCATTGCTCACTGGCATGTTGGTCGCCATGGTGCTCAGCCCATTTCAATCGTGGCACATTGCGGCCGTTGCATCCGCCATTGCGATCGCCAGCAAGTACATCGCACGCACGCGATCGGCAAACGTGTTCAATCCGGCCGCCGTCGCTCTGGTGATCACGTATTACGTCTTCAACGGCCGCACGGGGCAAAGCTGGTGGGGCGCACTTTCTGAAATGCATCCACTGGCAATGATCGCGCTGTTTGCCACGGGACTCTTCATCACCAGCCGTGTCAACAAAATTCCCGCCGTTCTCTCATTCCTCGGCTGCTATTACCTGTTGTTCACGATTGCGTCTTTCATCGGCGATCCGGGACACGTCGCGGGCATGTATCGCGCACCGTATCTGCAGATGGCGCTGTTCTTCGCATTTTTCATGGTGACGGATCCGCCCACATCACCGCCCAAACAACGTGATCAAATTGTGTTTGGCGTCATTGTGGCTGTCGCGAGTTTTGCGATATTCGAGAAGTACCATTGGATCTTCTTCATGCTGGCCGGGCTGCTGATCGGCAACGTGTGGGAGGCAGGTCGCCGGTTTTATCACCGCTACAGCCGACAGAAAAAGGGGTCGCTCGCGGCTGCATAAGCGATGAGGCTTGGGAATGCCCGCGAGACAGTTGGTGAACGAACTGTCCACTTCTCATCGCTACTGTCCAGTTTTTTCGAACGAGTCCGTAGGTGTGCGCGAGCTAACTGCTTGCCCTGCAACGCCGTTGCGGGCACAGCGTTCAGGCACGAATCGTGCTTTACGTCACTCCATGGTTTTCGGGTTTCCCTCCTGAGGAGTTTTGACATGATGCGCCGACGCGTCGTAATACCCGCCCTCTTGCTCGCCTCGCTGGCAGCAATTCCCACCATCGGCTTTGCCCAGTATGGCAATGCCAAAGCGCCGCCTGTCACTGACGCTTCGCAGCGATTCAGTGCCACCCAGATCGATAACCTTGTGGGGCCGGTTGCACTGTACCCCGACGCCCTGCTCGCGCAGGTGCTCGTGGCCGCGACCTTCCCGGACCAGATCCAGGACGCCGCCGATTTTGTGCGCGCCTATGGCACCGACAGCATCGACGTGCAGTCGTGGGATATCAGTGTAAAAGCGGTCGCGCATTATCCGTCCGCGCTCAACACAATGGCCGACAAAATCGACTGGACGTCTGCGTTGGGCAAAGCCTACGCCACGCAGTCCAGTGATGTCATGGCCTCGGTGCAGCGTCTGCGCAAAATGGCGGCGGATCAGGGTAACCTGAACAGTTCACCACAGCAGAACGTTGTGCGCACCGCCGACAACTATCAGATCGTCCCAGCTGAAACACGCGTGATTTACGTGCCGGTGTACGACCCGTACGTCATTTACTCGCGCCCGGTATTCACTTACCAATTTTCCTCACGGTACTGGTCATTCGGATTGGGTTTCCCAATTGGCGGCTGGTTGATTTACGACTGCGATTGGGGATTACGTCGCGTGTATTACAACGGCTGGAGTCCCACCTACTATGGCTTTGGCGGTGGGTGGCGCCAGCGTTCGCGTCCGTACATTCAGGTCACGAACATTTACATCAATCAGCGTTACGCGAACGTATACGTGAATCGCAACGTCGTGTCACGCTCGGTCAACTACTACAACGTTGATCGGTACGCCAGCGTGCACAGCGGTCGTTACTTCGACACGCGTCACGACGGTCGTTACGACTCGCATGACAATGGCCGACGTCCGAACAGTCGCTACGCGGTGCGCAGCGATGGAAACAACGGCAACCATGACGCTGTAAACCGCAACGACGGGGGCGCCGCAGTTCGTGGGGGCGGTTATCGGAGCGGTGGCAGCCAGACGTCCAGCGCCGACAACAACGGCAACAACAATCCGGCTCGCGATGGCAGCGGTTACGGCGGACGGAATGATGCCAACCGAAACGGCAACGGTGATGCCAATCGCGACGGTAACGGCAGTCGTGACGGCAACGGCAATCGCACCGGTGGCGGCAATCGCGGCGGCAACAATGCTGGCAACAACAACACGGGCAACAACAACGGCGCGAGTAACGGCAACACCGATGCGCGCGACGGAAACGGCAATCGTGTTCGCCAGGCCAATCCGCGCGGCACGCCGCCACAGGGACGTCGCAACGAACCGGCCGCGCGTTCGGAGAATCAGCCGGTATTGAGTATGCCGCGCCGAAACGAGCCGCAGCAGCAGCCGCCGCCTGTGTTGCAAACGCCGGCTCCGTCGCAGGCGCCAGTATCAGTCCCGCGCGCAGTGGAGCGTTCGGGCGGCGGATCAGGCCGCTTTAGCGTGCCGCAGGAACAAAGACCGCAGCAGCAGGAACAAAGACCGCAGCAACAGGAACGGCGTCCGCAACCGCAGGCGCCAGAACAGCGTCGTGCGGAGCCAGTGCGTACCGCGCCACCACAAACGGTTCGCGGCGCGGATCGTGGCAGTGATGCAAAGTCGGCTGACAGCAAAGCATCGCCGAGAACGGCCCGCCCGCGCGGTAGCTAGCGCGGAGTGATCAAAGGGTCAGACCCTCTGATCAGGGGTCGCTGAACTTCTCACGCGCAGTTCAGGAAAAACAAAAGCAGGACACAGATTTCACGGATGAAAAAAGCAGATGCCGCAGATTAAAAAAATCTGCGGCATCTGCTTTTCTGTTTCCGCGTAATCCGCGTCCAGCTTGAAGCAGTTCGCTTTTTTGCTTTTTGTTTTTGTGCGTTCTGCTTATGCCATCTTCGCCTGCAAACGCTTGTCGATCGCGTCCAGGAATTCTTCAGTGTGCAGGTACGGCGCCTTCGCGCTGATCAGCACCGCAAGGTCCTTCGTCATCTGGCCCGACTCCACCGCTTCGATACACACCGCTTCGAGCGCTTCGGCAAACTTCACGAGCGCCGGCGTGTTATCGAGCTTGCCGCGATGCGCAAGACCACGCGTCCACGCGAAAATTGATGCAATGGGGTTCGTTGACGTCTTGTTGCCCTTCTGATGTTCGCGATAGTGACGCGTCACCGTGCCGTGCGCCGCTTCAGCTTCCATCGTTTTGCCATCAGGCGTAAGCAACACGCTGGTCATCAGGCCCAATGAGCCAAAGCCCTGCGCAACAATGTCCGACTGCACATCACCGTCGTAGTTCTTGCACGCCCACACGTAACCACCTTCCCACTTGAGCGCGCTTGCCACCATGTCGTCAATGAGACGGTGCTCGTACGTGAGTCCCTTGGCTTCGAATTGCGACTTGAATTCATCTTCAAAAATCTGTTCGAACGTATCCTTGAACTGACCATCATACGCTTTGAGAATGGTGTTCTTGGTGCTCATGTAGACCGGGAAATTTCGTTGCAAACCAAACGTGAAACTGGCGCGCGCAAAGTCGCGGATCGAATCGTCGTAGTTGTACATGCCCATTGCCACGCCGCCATCCGGGCCGTACTTGGCCACTTCAAACTGCAGCGGTGCACTGCCATCATCGGGCGTGTATGTCATCGTGAGCGTGCCCGGACCCTTCACTTTGAAGTCCGTCGCCTTGTACTGGTCAGCGTGCGCGTGACGTCCGATCACAATGGGCTTTGTCCATCCCGGCACCAGCTTCGGAATGTTTGACATGATGATTGGCTCGCGGAAAATCACGCCGCCAAGAATGTTGCGAATCGTTCCGTTCGGGCTCTTCCACATTTTTTTGAGACCAAACTCCTTCACGCGCGCTTCGTCCGGCGTGATGGTCGCGCACTTCACGGCCGCGCCGTATTTCTTCGTCGCTTCGGCCGAATCAATCGTGACCTGATCACCGGTTGCGTCGCGATGCTCAATGCCGAGGTCATAATAATCCAGCTGAATGTCGAGATACGGCAGGATGAGTTTGTCCTTGATGAACTGCCAGATGATTCGCGTCATCTCGTCGCCGTCCATCTCGACTACCGGATTTACAACCTTGATCTTGGCCATGAGGCTTCCTGTTGAACCAAACTGGTGGGTAATGCGCGAGTGCGATTCGCGAACGGAGCGCACGGGCGTGAGCGAGCAATTTTATCTCTCAAATTCCAGATAGAAATTCTAAGGGCCGGGCACGTCGCGTCCAGCGCTTGACTATGCGCTGCACCCGCCGAATCCGGCCCAAAGTACTTTCGCTGGCGCCGTACGCCTTCACCCCGCCCGGGGAAGCGTCCGACGCCTGCAAACTGCGAACTTCAAACTGCGACTTTCAGCCTTCTCAAAACGAGAACTTCAGATTGGAAACCAGCGTGCGCTGCGGAAACGGGTGAAACAGGAAATACTTTCGATTGGTGAGGTTGTCCGCACCAATTGACGCCGACCAGTGCTGCTTGAGCCGATAGCTCACTCGCGCATCCGCCACAAACCACTCGCCAAAACCCTGGTACGTGTTGGTGTGTACGTCGGAATTATCGAGCGTTGTGTACATGATGCCGCTGTAGCGCGCAGCTGCAGTGAACGACAGCCGATCAACGGGCTGGTACGTCGCCTGTGCACTACCCCGCCATTCAGGAATGTTCGGCAGCCGTTTTCCGATCGGACTTCCGGCAGTCGCCGATGCGCTGGCCAACCCCGACGTCGCGAGCGTTTTTGCATCGAGATATGTCAGGGTGCCGGTGACATCGAGCCCCTTGATACCCAGCCCCGTGGTGCCGATTACGAGTTCTGCGCCGCGAGCACGCGCGTGATCAACGTTGGACAGAAACGAGTACAACGTGCTCGAACCGGCAACGAGTGGTTTGAACTGCGAAATGATGGCGTCGTGAATGTCGTCGTTAAATAGTGCAAGCTGCACACGCGCGTGATCGAACCGACGCTCGGCGCGCAGTTCAGTGCTGAACACGTTGTCCGGCTTGAGGTCAGGATTTGGAGAGGTGAACGTCGTTCCGGTTGAGACGAGTTGGAACAGCTCTGACGCGGTTGCAAAGCGATATGCCTTTGCGGCCGACGCCGTGACCGTGAATTCCGGTGTTGCCGCCCAACTCAGCACCGCCTTTGGTGAAAATTTGCTGGCGTCCGTTTCTCGCTGCGAGATCTTCGTCGCGCCGTTCACGTTGTAACCCTCAAACGCGCGCCATTTTTCGTAGCGACCACCAAACGTGAACTTGAGCGTTGGAATGATCTGCCAACTGTCCTGCGCCCACACTGCTTGTGTTGTCGTCCGGCCGTCGCCTTCGGTAGCAACACCTGTGCGGACGGGCGTTGAAGCGCTCCAATCGGATGTGTTGAATGTTGGATTGATCAACTCGTAGCGATCGGCGTGCACACCAAACGAGACGGTGTGTTTGGCGAGTGGTCCGCCACGATGCCATGCACCTTTCAGATCGAGCGTGCTCCATCCACTCCCATCAAGCACCGCCACACGTCCTGAGGGATTCAATGTCATTCCCGTTGCCGCGGCCGATGTTGGTGAACGCTGCACATCCTTGTCAATCCGATACAGTGTTCCAACGGCTTCGAAATCCCAATCCTTGCGCGTGTCACTGCGCACACTCAACGCGTGCGAGTAGTGTTGCTGCAACAAGTTGTAGGTTCCGCTCGCGAACCCGGCAAGCCCTGCGTACGTGTCGGCGCCCGAACGTTGCGTGTAGGTGTCAACGCCAGCGTTTGCGTCGTTCTGCCAGAAGCCAAGCGTGTACGCCGCGCGCACCGATGGCGCGATGTCGTACGCCAACTTCACTTTGCCGTTGGTCATGCGCGTATGCAACAGCCCACTCGCACCGAGCACGTTTGCTGCCGCTCCAAGCTTGTTCCTCTCAGCAAATCCGCCGGTCGTTCCCGCTGGAAACGTCGCCGACGTGACATAACTCAAAGGCTGACTGCGGCTCTCCTGATAATTGCCGCTGGCCCACAGAGAAAATTTGCCGTAACGATCACCAAACGTTCCTGCGCCCTGCGACGTACCGTACGTGTTTTTCGTTCCGTACAGATTGAACTGTTGTGCAGACTGCGTTGCGCTGATTGAGCCGGTGCGTTTATCCGGCAAACGCGTGGTGATTTCAACAACCGCACCCATCGAGTTGCCGGCATAGGCCGCCGAATACGGCCCGTACATCACATCAATGCGATCGATCTCTTCGGGAGCAACTAACCCCCAACGCGGCGCGCCGATGGTGTTGTTGTTCGCGATGAGTGCGGTCAGTGGAACGCCATCCGCAAACACAAGACTGCGCGCGCTCGAGCTCACACCCCACGAACGCGTGGCCATTGTCGCCTGCGTATCGCCGTTGTTGCGCTTTCGCAAAAACAGACTCGGAAAATATTTCAGCGCATCCTGCGTGTCGACAATGTTGACGGTCTGCTGAACCTTGTCGCTCGTGATTGATGCACTGGCCGGCAATGTAAGCCTGGTCAGCGCGCTTTTGCGATCGCGTTCGGCCTTGATGACGAACCCTTCGACTTTGGTCGCGCTGTCGTTGGGTGGTTTGGTTTGGGCAAAGGCACTGGAGTTGTTCGCTATCGACGCGAACGCTGATGCCAAAACTGCAAACGTTTTAACAAACGTTTTCATGAGCGTAGTAGTGATTGTGTGCTGAACCGCTCAGCGCGGAATTCGCGCTGGAGCCCGAAACGCACGACACGACCGACTACGTCGATCTATCGTGAACTGTCTGTTGTGAATTGGCGCGCAATGCGAACGCAGGCTCATTCAGCCGGTGCGTATCTGCGACGTGTCGAACGACACGCGTGCGCGGGGCCGTCAGCGTGTGGGCTTAGGCCGAGACAGTTTGGGGCGGTCCATTTGCGAATGGCAGCAAGAGCTGTCCATCCGTGTGTGCTACACAATCACCGCTTTGCGGCGTGTCCTGATTGATAACGTGTTCGGGCAACCACGCGAGCGACGCGACTGGCGCCAGCATTGTGGGTGAAACCGCAGAACAGCAGCAGTCGTGCTGATCGCACTGCTGCGGTCCGGACGGTTGCACCGGCGCGCCCTGCTCCGCCTTGGACGAAGCTGCGACATCGCCGGTGTTCGCCTTGTCCATTCGGGCCATCGTCGCGGTGGATGTGTCCGTCCTGGACATCCGCGTGCTGGACATACGCATGCCGGCCATATCCATATCCGACGTGCTCATCGGCATCGCCATGTTCATTGACGCGCTCCCGCCGCTCATGTTCATGCCGCTCATCCCGTTTGGGAGGGCCAGCGTAAACGTGAACCAGACTCCAAACATTGCAGTAAGGAGGCGGGAGAGACGTGAATGTCGCATCAGTAAATGTTGACCCAGCCAGTCATCGTTTTATTCGGGCCTGTGCGGGTCGCACCCACGCTATTCGCGCATCCAGTGACAAGTGTATCCGCCGGGATTCTTCTGCAGATAATCCTGATGATAACCTTCGGCCGACCACCATTTTGTGGCGGCCGCGATTTCGGTGGTAATCGGCTTCTTCCACTTTCCGGACGCGTCGACGCGAGCCTTTACGGCTTCGGCGGTCTGTTGCTGCGCCGGCGAGTGGTAAAAAATGGCTGAACGATACTGTGTACCAATATCGTTGCCCTGGCGATTGAGCGTGGTCGGATCGTGCAGCTTGAAGAACCAGTCCTCCAACAACGTCTCGTAGCTCAGAATCGACGGATCAAAGGTGATCTGGATCGCTTCGGCATGTCCCGACTTGCTGTCGTGGGTGTCATGGTATGTTGGGTTCTCAAGCCAGCCACCGGTGTAACCAACCTCGGTATTCTTGACGCCGGGAACGTCGCGCAGGATTTCTTCCACCCCCCAGAAGCATCCGCCCGCCAAAGTTGCAACTTCGGTCGATCCGTGGGCGCTGTTTGGTGTATCAGATGGCTTATTGCTTTCGGTCATGGGATGGGTTGCCTGCCTGTAGGTCGTGGTGCCGACTGTTAGCTAGCCGAGTTGGCGCCTGTTTGCAATCGGGGTTATGGCTCAGTTGTACCCCTCCGCGTATTGTTATGCCTACCAAACCTCTTTTTTTTCTTCGGAGAATCACACATGCGTCGCGTTTACGGTTCGTTGCTGGCTGCTGCTGCAATCCTCGCTCCTTCGCTGGTGTCTGCACAGGGAGATGAAGCTTCCCGCAAGGTTGCCGGTGGCGGTATCTCGGCGGCGGGATGGATGGGCAAGATCGATGCAAATGAAGCTGCCAAAGGTGCGACTATCAATGATCAGAAGCTCGCTGGTGACGCGAAAAAACTGATGGTCACGACAGGTCCCGCCACGACGTATTGGAACCCGGCCAACATGGCCAAAGGCGACTATACGGTGAAGGCGACGTTCAACGAGGCTCATTACATGAATCTCAACACCCATCCGCATCCCTACGGCATTGTGATTGGTGGCAACGAAATGGGAACGGATAACGCCAGCTTCCTGTACTGCACCGCCTACGGTAACGGCACGTTTATCGTGCGTGGGTTCGGTCCAGCGGCATTCAAGGCGACACCTGGCAACGCTGGCGTTGCAAACGACGCGGTGCATAAGGCTGCGGCGAAGGGCGACCCGGTGACGCAGGAAATCGCGATGTCCGTCAAGGGTGACAAAGTGTCGTGTTCAATCAACGGCGCCGAAGTGTGGTCGGCCACCAAAGCTGAATTGGTGACGGCTGGCAAGTTGAAGTCGACAGATGGAGTGTTCGGCGTTCGCTTCGCGCACAATACCGAAGCAACGGTGACCGGCCTCACGCTGAGCAAGTAACCAATCAATCAGACGCGAGTAGCAGTGTCAGTCAGAACTGTTACTCGCGTCTGACTGACAGAGCTGCCCCAACTGCTCAACCCTCTCGGAGTTTTTCCCATGAAGCGTTCATCACTCGTTGCAGTCGCAGGTTTGCTGGCCGTGACGTCTTCAGCCGCATTCGCGGCGTTGCGTCATATGGATTACACCGTCACCATCACCGGTAAGGATGGAGCGGCTGTTCACGGTTCAGGCATGGCCAAGTCCGAAGACAAGACGACGGAAGTCGAAATCAAGTTGATGGGAGACGTCGCGGGTTCAGTTCGTCCGTGGCACATCCACGTTGGTAGCTGTGCCAAAGCCGGCGGCATCTTTGGTGGCGCGCGTTCCTACACGCCAATCACGATCGATGCAAAGGGCGAAGGCACGACGAAGGCTACAGTGCCAGCTTCATTGCCCGACACCGGCACGTACTACGTGAACATTCACGAGTCGGCCGCGAACATGGGCAAGATAGTTGCGTGCGGCGATCTCAAGATGAAGATGTAGTTTTTTCAGCACTCGAAAGAGTGCGCGAAGTTTGCAAAAGGAAAACGGCGCCCGCAGAATTTGCGGGCGCCGTTTTCTTATCTGTGCAATCGAAAACAAAATCTGCGAGATCGGCGTCCTGCTGTAAGCGGACTACGAAGCCGGCAAACACGCTTTGACGGCCGCAGCAAAACGCGGCGCATCCTGAACGCGCAGACTGCAGACGCCAACGCGCAAACCTTCGGGCATCGGCACAACAAACACACCAAGCGCCTGCAGACGGTCACAAACGCCGAACGAATCGGCGCATTCAATCGTGATGAAGAATCCGCCTTGCCACGGTGCCCCGACAAGTCCTTCGTGCTTGAGCGCCAGGTCAAGCGCTTCGGCGCGCTGCAACAGCACATCGTTCCAGTGCGCGTGTTCGGCTGCCAATTTCTGTGTTGCACTTGCATCGCGCGTAACGCGCAACAACACACTCATGGGCGCGCGCGCGCAGTTCGAAAACGTTCCGCGGCAACTTGAGGCAAGCGCGGCCTGAAATGCATCGTCTTTCGTCCACGGAAACACCAGCGCTCCTGCACGTGCGCCGTAAATCGTGAACGCCTTGCTCAAGCTGAGCGCCGCACCAACCAAGACATCACCTTCGGCTGCAAACTCGGCGTAGTCATTAAGCGCCGCCTGCACTTCAAGCGGTTCACGCGTGTAGTCGAGATACGCGAGATCAAGCAACAACGTGACGGCACCAAGTTTTGCGGCCGAGCGCAACATGTCGAGCAACGCGGCGCGATCGCTGGCAGTTAAGCTCCGTCCCGTTGGGTTGTGACATGGATCGTTTAACCACAGTAGCAGCCGACCCTTCTCGCGCAACACGCTCTCGCATTTCGTGCGCCAGGCGGCAATGTCCAATGGTGCGTTCACGGCTGGATACG
>JBDTTO010000017.1:0-14341 GCA_039930585.1 Gemmatimonadaceae bacterium | reverse complement strand
GTGCGCCGCGCCGATCGCGTTTTGAAATCGGAATCCCGCAGTTTGACGGTGACGGTCCGTGCGGCGAGTCCCTGTTTTCGAATGTCGTTCGATACGCGGACGGCGAGCCGCAGCAACTGCTTTTCCAGCGCAGGTTCGTCGTGCAAATCGCGGCCGAACGTTTCTTCGCGGCTGACCTGTTTCTGTCGTTCGCGTTGCGTGACAATGCTGTCGTCGAGCCCGCGCACTTTGCGAAACAACCATTCGCCCGCGCGTTCGCCAACACGTCGCACAAGATCGTCGGCGGTCCACTGTTGCGCTTCGCCAATAAATACGAGACCAAGTTGTTCGAGGCGTTGTGCGAAGCGTGGGCCAACCATCGGTAAGTCGGCAAGTTTATACGTCGAGAGAAATTCGATTTCGTTTCCCGGTTCGACGCAGCGCACACCGTTCGCACCACTGCCGGGTTTTGGTTTCGCGCGTTCGACCGCCATCTTCGCCACAAGCCGAGATGTGCCGCCGCCAATGGATACGTTCAATCCGGTTGCGGCAAACACGGCGGATCGAATGCGATGCGCCGTGACTTCAAGCGTTTCATTGTAGAGCGCTTCGGTACCGGCCAAGTCGAGATACCATTCGTCAATACTGGATGCTTGCACGATTGGTGCGTACTTGATCAGCACATCGCGAATTTCGCGACTGCGGGTACCGCACACGCCGCGTGGAACGGGAACACACATGGCGTCGGGGCACAACTGCAACGCGCGCCTGATTGGCATCGCGCTCCGCACCCCAAACGCTCGGCACTCATACGACGCGCTGCACACGACGCCACGTGATCCGGGCCGGCCGCCAACAATAAGCAGCGTCGCTTTACCCGCGCCTTCCGGATCCTGCTGGCGCGCGACGGCGACAAAAAACGCGTCGGCGTCAACGTGGAGGATTCGGCGCGGCGCCGATTCGGGTAGAGGGTGTGCCATGGTGGTAGCACGGAAGATAATGTTCTACGATGCAGATACACGCGACTAATCGAACGCTTCCGTGACGCCGGCCATCCTCGCGGCCCGAAAAGCGGGCGTGGTGCACGAAGTTTTGGAATACACGCACGATCCGGCGGCTGCGTCCTACGGTCTGGAAGCGGCGGAGCTGTTATCGCTGGATCCGGCAACGGTGTTCAAAACATTGGTGGCGGACTGTGAGGGAGTGGGGTTGGTGTGTGCGCTTGTTCCTGTCACCGGTTCGCTCGACTTGAAGGCTTTGGCAGAGGCGGTGAAGGCGCGAAAAGCGCGAATGGCAGATGTGACAGCGGCCGAGCGTGCGACGGGTTACGTGGTTGGTGGTATCAGTCCGTTGGGTCAGCGCAAGCAACTACCGACTGTCATTGACGCGAGTGCGCTATTGCACCCGACGATTTACGTGAGTGCTGGTCGTCGTGGTGTTGAGTTGGCATTGGCGCCGATGGATTTGGTGCGTCTTGCGAAAGCGCGGACGGCGCCGATCGGTCGCAGCTGATTTTTGGGACTGGTTACTGACTTGATGGAAATGAAATGGTGCGTCGGCAATTCAATTGATGATGCCCTTGGAGTCGTTTGAGAATTGAATTGTCTTCGACAGCATCCGAGCGGTTTTGAGTTGAGTTAACCGATAACCTGCCTTCGGACACAACGGACTTGACGGACTGGACGGAGAGAAATTGCAATGGGCAAAAGCGCGGAGAAGTTGGTGCATGGGGAAATCACCAACAAAATCATTAGAGCGTTTTACGACGTGTATGATGAACTTACGCCTGGTATTCCAGAGTCGGCGTTCCACAAGGCAATGCAAATAGCGTTGCGTGATTTGGGAGTGAAATTTGAAACTGAGGTCGATCTGTCGGTATATTTTCGAGGTGAACTCGTGGGCAAATATCGCGCAGACCTGATTGTTGAAGGGAAAGTCATTGTCGAAATAAAAACTGCCCCCCGAATTGTCGAAGCGCACATCAATCAGCTCTTCGGCTATTTGAAGATTTCTCAACTTCAGGTCGGCCTCCTGTTGAACTTCGGACCAGAACCAAAATTCGAACGCTATTTCCTGAACTCTCGCACCAAGCTGTCCGAATAGTCCGTCAAGTCCGTAGTGTCCGACGGCAGTTAGTCAGTTAAACGCACTAGCCATCGCATCGGAGACCAGTCGAAGTCCCCCCAACCTCCGCCAAAGTCGCGGCGCGAAACTAAACGCCGCGCCAAAAGCATCAAGCCATACGCGGACCCGAAGGACGCGTGTTCATAGTCTCCACAAGCGACGTGCGACCACGCGCCGCAACTGGCCAACGTGTTTCAACCGAAGTGCCGCGCACACCAATGATTTCATCGAATAGGTGCACAACGATGCACACATGATTGGGCACGACACGCACCACATCACCCACGCGCGGACGCCAATTGGTCCGCGACAAGTCGAGTATCCCGTGTTCTTCGGACATGCGCGACACAACCACATCCGGTTGATCGAGCAACGCGCCGTAACCGTCGCCTTCAGCACGAATTGGTTCGCGGCCGAGCGCTTTTGCGCCAGCATCAATCACGGCCTGGCCCGGCATCGCGGTACTCACAACAGTTGCTGCAACAGTCAGCGCACAGTCTTCCCAATCACACGCACCAATCATTGCTGTCGTGCGATCGTTGTATACGTAGGTACCCGGACGAACTTCCGTGATGCCCGGAACTTCGTGCGTGCGCCACGCCATTGGTGTTGAACCACCGCTGATCACGCTGGGCGGCAAACCTGCGTCGTCCAGGGCTTCACGATAGCGTTGCACATTGTTTGACAGACGTTCAATACCGGCTGCCATCTCACTCACATTTTCGCGAATGTGGCCCGGATAAAACATTAATCCCGCAAAGTGCAGTGGCGGCGTGTCCGCGACGAGACGCGCAAGTGCGACCGCATCCTCAACGCCCTGCACACCGACGCGATGCATACCAAGATCCGCCTCAACGTACACGCCAATTTCGCGGCGCGATAACTTTGCCGCGACTGACAGTGCTGTGATTCCCGCCACGCCATCTGCCGCAACGGTGAGCTTAACGTCATGCGGCAATCGCGCCATCCGTTCCAGTCGTGCGGCACCAATTGGTGGATACGCAATCAGGAGATCGTTACACACCTCGGACATCACTTCGGCTTCGCGCAACGTCGCAACCGTCAAACCAACCGCGCCCCGCTGCAACTGCTCGGCCGCAATGCGAGGCGATTTGTGCGTTTTCACATGCGGACGCAAATTGAGACCGTGCAAGGTCGTGTACGCCGCCATGCGATCCAGATTCACCGCCAGCCGATCGAGATCGACCACCGGCACCGGCGTTTCCAGTTGCTCGATGTAAGTTCCCACATCCTCCTCCGACTTCCAATCCGATATGACCACCGACCGCTCCTGGACTTCAGTGATGCTTCCCGATGTACCCACACCAGCAGGCGCATACAGCCCCGGGGTGAAGGCAGGCAACATGATGTTCGTATCCGGACAGATTCCGCGCGACCCCTCAACCGGCGCAATTGTTGGTGAAGATATTGTTGCGCAAACAAAACAAACGCTGGCGAACGTTGAGCGTGTACTCACTGCAGGCGGCGCTACGCTTAAGAATGTTGTAAGCGTGACTGTCTATCTCGCGGACGAAAATGACTGGGGTGCATTTGACCAGTATTATCGCACCGTGTTTTCAGCACCGTTTCCAACACGCGCCGTTGTTGGTGCACAGCTGCGCGGTATCATGGTTGAAATTTCAGCCATCGCTTACATCCCGTGATTCAGGCAGTCACACGCAAACTTTCGCGTTAAGCGAGCAGGCCATGACCACGCCCGAAAACGAAAACGCCGAATCGGCGCCGTCGCTAGAGGTAGATGCATTACATACGCAGCCTTTAGAGACGGCCCCGCCCGAAACGGTTGCTCCCAGAGAACATCATTTGACAACCGTGCGCACCGCGCGGTATTTCACCCTGGGTGCTCCGATCGCAGAAACGAAACGCGTGTGGTTCGCGTTGCACGGCTATGCACAATTGGCGGCGCGATTTCTGCGCCATTTCAAAGACATCGTACCGGCCGACACACTGATTGTCGCGCCGGAAGCATTGTCGCGTTTCTATCTTGAATTGCCGAGGGCCGATCGCACACACATGGAACGTGTTGGCGCGGCGTGGATGACGCGCGAAGATCGCCTGGCCGATGTGTCGGATACGCGCGCGTGGCTGGACAGTGTGTATCGCACGGTTATGGACGATGTCACACGCGCGACTGGACGCACACCCGAAGTCACAGTGCTCGCGTTCTCGCAAAGCGTGGCCATCACCATGCGCTGGATTGCGGGCGGTGTGGTGAATCCGTCACGCGTGATCATGTGGGCCGGCAGTCTCGCGAACGATGTTGACGCCGAAGAATTCCGCGCAGGATTGGGCAACGCCGAAGTTGTGTTGGTCGCCGGAGAACTCGATCACTTCTTAACCGAGAAAGCGCGCGCCACGATTCTTGGGCAATGGCATGCGCTGGGCGTCAATCCGCGCGAAATTATCTACGAAGACGGCGTACACGAATTGGAGCCCAGCGTACTCGCAACTTTGTTGCAGGAAGGCCGGCACTAACGCTCGATGGAGTTAGTCGCCTTTGAAGCGGCGTAGCTCGCGACGATCACGTTTGCCAGGCCGACCTTCGCCGTACGTGAACGCTGTGTTCATGCTGCGCATTTCATCGCGAAGTCCCTGGCGTTTGTTGCGACTCTCTTCGCTTTCTTCGTACAGCGACTGCGCAATTTCTGCAGAGCCCCGACGTGAAGCGATGTCCTTCACCGTGAGTTGCCAGATTTCAGCGCCCTGACGCAACTGCACGCGATCATTCGCTTGGACCAGTTTCGCGCGCTTCGCACGTTCGCCGTTTACTTCAACTTTGCCGCCGTCCACCGCCTCCTGCGCGAGTGAACGGGTCTTGAAGAAACGCGCCGCCCACAACCACTTGTCGACGCGCACTTTTCCGGGCGGCGAATCGTCGTTGTCATCCTCGTCATCGTGATCGCGTGTGTTCTGCTTGCCGCGGGTCATTCGTCATCCTCCAGCAAATCATCGTCGTCGGCGTCCGGATCATCCACATCCAAATCATCATCCAACAACTCGCCCTCGTACTCGTCGCCGTCCAACGCGAGTGCATCGTTATTCATCGCGCTTGTTTCTGCGCTGATCAACTCCTGCACGCGGGTACATGCACCGGCATACACAGAGCGAATCGCAGGCGCAGCCATGGACGCAGGAGCATTTGCGCGCGTCGTAAGCTCCGGGACCATGAGTTGCAGCGCACTCACGATTTCATTTAACGGCGCATTGACGGGAAGCTGCTCGGCCAGACCAACCACGTCATCGCAGGCCACTGCCATTGCGGTTGACAGCGCAGCGTCGGGGCCCGGCGACGGTTTCTTGACACCCGCCAGTGAAGCGGCGCGCGCGCGCAACGTCTCGGCATCACCGCGAAAACGTTCGATGAGATAATCGCGAATATCAGCGGACATAAACTTGTCTGGAGTTACGCATCGAGAGTGCGGGAGGCGCCCAGTTCTTCGCGCGCGTCACGCCACGCGTCAAAATATGCTTCGCGCACGAGAGTTGGTGACACGCCCAGCGTGCGGCAACGCGACCGCATGTCAGGCCACCAGCCGTTGTCGTACGCTTCAATCACATCCATCAACTGGCCAAGCGGCTGCAGTCTGTCCATTGCGACGTCAGTCAATGCCGGTGAAAGCGCGACGTGCGAATTGAGTGCGGATGGCGGAACACCAAACGCGGCATCCAACACCGTCACCAGGCCGGCCAGTCGTCGCGTGCGCGGATGTGGAGGGCGTTCCAACGCGGTTGCAAGTCGTTCAGCCATGCGCGCGCGACGCAGCGCAATCAATGCAAGTTCGGGATCACCCGCGCAGTCGGACGCCAGCCGCGCGACCATTCCCGTCATGCGATCGAGAATCGCATCGCGACCCAACACGGTGAACGCGTGTTCAACGGTGCGCGGTCCGCGTACGCCAAGCGCCGCCGAACGCATCAGGCGCAGAATTTCGGCCGAAACGCGAACATCGTTGCGCACGAACGAATCGAAGGACTGGTCGGGCGGACGTCCATCGCTGAAGGCCGCCAAGGTTGTCACCGCGCGTTTCACGCCCAATTCGGCGTCGGCATCACGAGTGCTGCCGCGCGGCAGAATGCGTCCCGAGTAGAATGGCACGCCCAATCCCAACACCCGTTCACGCGTAGCACGATCGTCAACGCTGCGCGCAATTGGCTTAAGGCCGGCATGCAGCAACAGTTGAATCCGACTGGCCATCGTCAGCGGCGACACGCGCGCGACATCGAGTGAAATGGTTGCGCCCTTGAGCGTTGCCGGTAACGGACCGCCGTCGGGGAATCCATCCAATCCGAAATGAAATCCGCGGCTGATCAATACTTCGACGGCGCGACTGGTCGCTGGATCTTCCATGGCTTGCGTGGCCAGCACAAACACGGCATCCACTGACGCAAATCGGGATAGCGCACCGTCGCGGACGAGCCCCGGCGTTACCGGAACATGCACAGGCCGACCGCTTGCCAATCTCGGCAGCGGTAGCGTGCTCAGTAATTCAAGCGTGTTGCGCGCATCAACTTCGTTGGAAGCAATGCTGATTGCGTCTGTTGCGGGATACGCCGACAACTCATACGCAACAACGCGATCGCGTTGGTCACGAATGGGAAGCAGGGCGGCAAGCATCAATTATGCGTGCGCGAATCCGTTTGAACCTTGCGCGTGTTCGTCGTCAGCAAGTGCAAGATTGGCGTTCACATATTCGGCCTCGCCTGTCACTTCGCGAACAACAAAACGCTCAAGCCATGCCGGAAGTGCCGGTGATTCGTCGGCGCTTGATAACTCCACTTCTGCGATCACCAGGTCGCGGTCGGTGAAGACATCGATCTCCCATGTGTAAGCGCCTTCGCGAATCGCATGACGACGTTTGCGCACCCGTGCGTTCACGGTCAATGGCCACAACGCTTCGAACAACAGGCGGTCAGTATCTTCCTCGAGTTCGACGCGCGAAATGCCACGTCCGAATTTCACTGTGCGCGTGTAACGCGAAACGCCCGTGGGATACGTGCTGCGACGCAAACGTTCGCGGAGCGTGCGACCTGGAAGCCATCCCTGCTCAATGCGCGTGCCTGCAACAACTGCGGCTTCCGGCGGACAACCTGTGAGCAGATATTTGCGCTCAATCTCCATCGGAATGCCGAACTCGGAAGTAAAGCGGCCGTTGGAAAGTTGCGTGACATCAACGGACAGTTGAAGTGCGGCTAATGCAGCATATGAACTCTTCAAACCGCGATCGCCTTTGTCCTCAAGCCACGCTGTTGCAAACGCATTGTAGTGACTGAGTCGAACGTCGTCCAAAACGGCGGCAAGTCCGTCCAGCTTTTCATGTCGTGCGTGTTTTGCCAGACGCGCGGCCGTGCGCATTGCCGCAAGCTGCTGTTCACCTTGCGTGGCCGAATGGTAAAGCGCACCGAGCGCCGGAAGATGCGAGATAAACGGAAACAGCAGCGCACGTACGCGGCCCAGTGAGTCGCCTGCGCGCGACAGTTCGCGTTTGCTGGAAATGCCTTCGACGTCGTTTAGTGCACGAACAAGCTTCGCGGTGTGGCGATTGAGTCGGCCGGCTGCGTGTGCAGAAAATGGATCGAGATTGAGCGCAACACCAACGGTGCCGCGAATGCTGAAGCGCGACAGTGCCGACTGCAGGGCCTGTTCGACCTTGTCAAACTGTTTGCGCATTCCTGCCATCGCGACGCGCGTTTGTTTCTCGGCATCGGCGGACAACTTGTCACCAAGGTGCACGGCTTCTGCGCGCGCATCGGGAAGCAACATGTCCAACTCAGACTCCAGCCATTCGCGCTGTGCCAGATTTTCAGACACGCTGTCGAGCGCTCGTTGCAGATCACGTAACTGGCGGAGTTCACGCTTGATCGGTGCATCACTCAATAGCTCGCGATTTTCGCGCAGCGTGGAGATCAAGTTGCGCAGCGGTGCTCCTGCGTCCTGCTGTGATTCATGCGCCTGACGCGTTTGCTCGAGCCACCAGAGTGCGACAATGCGCACGCCTTCGGCTGCGGGGCGGTGAAGTGCATCTGGCAGCAAACTTTCGATCATCTGGGTGTGCGACGGTGCCACGTCAAATTCGACGTCAATGTGCTCCATGGATTCAGCGGTCATCTTCGGAGCTCACTTGTACGTCGGCATGACCTTCTTCGTCGTAATACACAGACACGCGCCACGGTTGGCAGCACACCTGGCAGTCCTCGACGTAGTGCTGCTCGGAACCTGAACCCGGATCAATGGCAATCTCGACTGGTTCGCCGCAATACGGGCAGTGAACTTCGGCCGAGAGATCAGCGACGCCGTCACCCATCGGAAAATCTTCCTCGAGGTCCGGATCGTCTTCGTCTTCGGCCAGCAGTGCTTCGATTTCCGCGATGTCTTCTTCGCCAGGGCCTTCTTCTGGATCGTCAGACGCGGAATTAAATGCGTGGGACATGGATATTCGGGAGGGTGGGTCAAACATGTACTGGCCTGACCCGTTGATGCGTGGTTCGGACGAGTGGGCCCGAACAGATGTGGTCGCGAATCATGTTGATGAACAATATAGCTCGCTAATGGGTAGTTCGACCCAGGTTTTGGTGATCTCACACGGACACTTTCCGGTCGTGGTTCCGTACAGACTTCTCATGCTTACTACCATGACTTCATACCAAGCGCTTCGCGCCGCTATTCGCAGAGTAACAATTGCGTCAAGTGCACTCGCGCTCTCCACGTTGGTTGCTTCAGCAGTTCAGGCGCAGTCATCGCAGCACGTGCCAACTGGTGTCTTTTCAGGCGGGCTCGCGTTCGCGGTGTCCGATCCTCGCGGCGACTTTGGCAAGAACACCGGCAACGGATACGGCGTTGACGTGAGTGGTATCTGGCGCCTCGAAGAGCAGGGCATTCTCAATTTGCGTTTTGAGGGCTCATTTCTTGGTTACGCCAGCAGCACGCGCCGTATTCCGTTGATTGGCAGCGGCAGTTTGCTCAAGCTCGATCTCAAAACGTCCAGCAACATTTTCACGCTCGTTGGCGGCCCGCAGCTGCTTGGCACGAAAGGGCCGTTCACGCCTTACGTGACTGCGCTGGGTGGATTCTCGTACTTCGGCACAACAACCAGCGTTGAAGGTTCCGACAACTCCAACGAAGACTTTGCGTCAACAACAAACTCCAGCGACGCATCTCTCGCGTACGGTGGTGGTGCCGGCATCGTGGCTCGCATTTACAAGTCCGGCAACACCGATGTCAAACTGGAATTTGGCGCGCGATATCTGCGCCACGACAACGCAAAATATCTGAACGATCAGCGCGTGCAGGAAGGATTCGAAAACAATCGCGATCCAATTCCACTCAAGGGCCGCGCCGATTTCATGACGTACTTCATCGGATTTAACGCGGTGCTCTGGTAGCCAACTCAATCGTCGTGATGTCAATCATCGTGATGTCAATCATCGTGATGTCAATCATCGTGATGTCAATCATCATGATGACGGCCGCGCGAACCACGATCCTTCTTGGTGCTTGAGCGCTGCTTCTTTTCGGTGAGACGTTTCTCGATAGAGCCACGAGTAGGTTTCGTGGCTCTTCTTTTTTTCTGCACCACCAGTGCGCGTGCAAGCAACTGCGTCAAACGCGCAAATGCCTCAACGCGGTTCTGCAATTGACTGCGATGTTCGCCGGCGACAATACGAATGTTGCCTTCGCCGTCGAGTCGTGAGTCAAGCACGCCAAGAGCGCGCGTGCGCTGTGCGTCGTCCAGCGCTGACGTATTCCGAACGTTCCAGCGCAACGCAATTCGTGTTGCACTGCGATTCACGTTCTGTCCGCCCGGCCCGCTGCCGGTAATTGCCGTCAGCTCAATTTCGCTGTACGGAATGCTGACGTGCGGCGTGATGACAAGTCCTTCGGCGGTTGGGGCTTCGTCTGATTGCGGCATGCTGGAAAATAATCAATTGTGGATACCCGCAAATTGGCGCACGGTTGCCAGACTTTTGTGCATTACAAGGCAATATCCGGGAGAAGGTCAGGCTTCATAACGCCGCCGTGTCTCAGCCGCAATTCATTCAGGCACAAAACCAAATCAAACCATCTACCTCGAACAACTAAGTGGTGGCTGTCTCAGTCAGCTCCTGAAGGAGTGCATCTTAAAGTCTCTCGTCGGCGGTCCCTTTCGGAGCGTCAGTCAAGGCGCCCACAGCAGTGCAAACTGTCGCTTGCGCTTTTGACATTTGGCGTTAAAATATCGCCGTCAATTGTGTCAATTCCACTTTACAGTTGAGGTTGCCTTGTGATGCGTACAAAATCAATTTACGACCGTCTGGTGGCGGGTGTTCTAATGGCGATGATCGCAATCCAGCCCGCCTGTTTTGCAGCTGATATTTCCCAACCAACTTTCGCATTGAATCCGGTAAAAATCGAAAAGGTAGAATTGCGCGTACCGAGCCATGAGTTGCGGTTTCTCGTCGATTCGAATGGAAATTTGAAGGGCCTTGAGACGGTTCGAACCCGCAGTACACGGCCTGGCTTCATCGCAAAAACGAGGGGTGCGTCCGGGCACGAACTGAGCGCTGCGCCGGAAAAACTGAGAGCTTTTGCCGACTCAATGCAACACCTCGCAAAGGGCATTCCAATCATATTCATCCAACAAGACAGAAACGTGGTGAACGTGCAACCGCACGAAAGCGCGTTGGGAGAATATGAACAAATTCCCTTCCGTCTCGCAGCAGACATTGACTCGTCTGCGCTAACGGGTAGTTCCGAAGAACGCGAGGCATACTACGACGCTGTCGTCGACCAGATTTCCTACTCCGCTAGCAGCTATCTGGATGAAACCGACCCTGATGATTTTACGCCGCAATATCTTCGCGCGGGCGCAATAGCGCGCCCCGATGTCATTCAGTCGCAAGCTGCGCCTCCTTCAGCTGAAGAGATGGTAGGGTTAGGCATCGCAAACGCTCCTCGCATAGAAACAGACTGCGGTGACAAACGAGAGGATCTCGTGAACAGTCGGTGGGGCCTCATTGGCGCTGCTGTTATCGGAATCGCTGGCGTGGTGGCTGTTGGCCCAGCGGCTGCCATCGGCGCGATTTACGCCGCAGGGGTAATCGCATTTACAGAAGTAACCATCGCGGGTATGTGGAGCAACACATACAATAAGCGGTACAAGAAGTGCATTGGTGTTCCGGGATACTACTAAGCACGAGAGGCGTGGAATGTACTACGTGATCTTGGGACTAGTTGAGGTGGTAGTTGGTTTCATAGGGCTGACAAAGCGCCTCGGAGGATCGAGAGCTGCTTGGGTGATGTTCATTCCGCTCGGCGCACTGATTGTTTGTGCGAACCTACCTCCGTTTGCAGATAGTCAGACCACACTAATGTGGGTTGGAGTTGTCGGACAAAGCGTCGCTGGCATACTCCTGATTGTCATATTTGCCATGAAGAGATGGCGGCGCTCGACGGCTTGACCCACTTCGAATTTGGCGTGTCGGTGAACATGAGAAGAATCAAAAAACGCCCGGGAAATCCCCGGGCGTTTTAACGCTCTCGATCGTCTGAACGCGACCTTCTCTTAGAAGGATGCCTACGGTATGCGCTCATCAGCGTCCGACCTACAGGACACTGACAACCGCACTCACCGCTGATTTACTGGGATCCGCGCGCGAATCACGCAGCACCCTCCGTCCGAAAATGCACCTGCACTCCCGCCACGCGTCGCCCATCCATCGCCACAACTTCCAGTTCGCCACCTGGATACGTCACGCGATCGCCAACTTTGGGCAAACGCCCAAGCATCGCAAACACATATCCGCCAAGCGTGGTCCATTCACCTTCAGGAATGGTCAGACGATGATCAGAGCGCACGTCAACCAATGACATCGAACCAACCAGCTCCAACACACCGTCGGTCAGCATAGCGTCGCGAGAATACAAATCGTATTCGTCAGCAATGTCGCCGACAACTTCTTCGACGAGATCTTCCATGGTCACAATGCCGGCCGTGCCGCCGTATTCATCAAGCACAACGGCCAGATGCGCACGCGTCTTTCGCAAATCGTCAAGCACACGCTCCGCTGCACGAGTGGCCGGAACAAACAATGGTTCGCGCAAATGCTCCTTGAGCACGAACGATTCAGGATGCTCCGACAACCAGAAATCTTTCGCGAGAAAAACGCCGACAATATCATCCGCCGTTTCGCGATAGACCGGATACCGTGAATACCGCTCGGTGCGAAGAATCTGAATCAGCTCTGGAAGTTCAACGTCTTCGGCAATTGCCGCCATGTCCGTGCGCGGACGCATCACGTCGTGCGCCTTCTTGTTGTGAAAATCAAATACGCCCGCCAACATCGCGGTATCCGTCTCATTCAACGTTCCGTGCGCGCGAGCTTGCATCACCAGCAAACGCAATTCATCGGCCGAGTGAACGTGACCACCTTCGGATGCCGGTTCAACACGTAACAACTTGAGCAACTGATTGGCGGTGCCGTTCAATCCCGAAATAAACGGCGACATGACTTTGGAAAACCACATCAACGGCCGCACAACTACACGACTCACACTTTCCGCGCGTGCCAGCGCAACGGATTTCGGCGCCAGCTCGCCCAGCACGATGTGCAAGAACGTGATGATGATGAACGCCACGGCAATGGCGGCTCCGCTGTGCACGATCCCTTCTTCGAGTTGAACGCCAACCAGCGCCAGCATCCGGTCGACCAGAATCGCCAGCGCCGGCTCGCCAATCCAGCCAAGGGCTAGGGAAGCCAGGGTAATCCCGAGCTGGGTGGCCGAGATGTAGCGGTCGAGATGGGTCAGCGCCTTCTGGACAATTACGGCTGACCGATCGCCCTCGGCCGCCATCTGGTCAATTTTGCTGCGCCGCACGGCTACCAGCGCGAACTCCGCCGCCACGAAAAAGGCGTTCATGAGCACCAGCAGGAGTACGAACGCCAGCCTGAGCGCTATGGAGCCAGCGGTCAGGTGTTCTTCAGTGGGTACTTCCTGGAGCAGCATTGCGGGAAAGAAACGGTCAGCCAGCTGGTTCGTCTAGGTAGTGCAATCTGCAAGACTCTCCGGCATTCCGCGCCTGGGCATTTTGCGAATTTCCTCTTGAACGACAGATCCGAGCAGGCATTGCGTTACACCCCGGTCCACCCAGAGCTCGCAATTCAGGTCATGTTAGAGCCGCGCCGCATGCTGCGCTGGGTCTGGCTTGGGCGTGCGGTGCTCGCGTGTGCGAGTCTGGTGGCGGCCGTGTTTGTGTGGGATCGGGCCGAGCCGGTTGATACGCTGGTGGCGACCCTCGCCTTTGCCTGCGCGCTGCTGGCGACCGTGGCATCGGCCATGTACGCCGAAGTGTACCGTCGCCCGATTGGCCGCGTGTTTTATGCGCTGCAGTGCCTGGTCGATCTATTGGTGGTCACGGCCATTGTACACATCACGGGTGGATGGAGCTCGCAGTTTGCGGCGCTGTACATCCTGGTGATTGCGACGGCTGCACTCATGTTGCCGTTTCGCGACGGGTTGACGGTCGCAGCCGGCGCGTGTGTGCTGTACGCGGTGGATGTGTTGTGGCTTCGTACCGGTGTGACACACATTGGTGTCAGTGTGCAGCTCTCGGTTTTCGTCATTGTCGCACTTGGTTCTGGATTTATTGCGGCGCGTTTGCGTCAGGCAGGAGTTGGTCGCGATGCACTGGCGGCGCAGCTTGTCAAAGTGCAGCTCGAAGCCGCTGACATTCTGCGCACCATTCGATCCGGAATCATTTCGGTCGACAAGGAAGGGCGATTGTTGTATGCCAATCCTGCAGCGACTGAGTTGCTCGGAATGCATTTGCGATCGCTGGTTGGACGTCCTGTGTTGCAGGCGTTGGGAGATGTGTCGCCACAATTGGCAGACATTCTCGAACGCACGGTGCATGCCGGCGTACGAACAACGCGCGCCGAGGGTGTGATTCGTCGCGACGGAAAGGACATTCCTATTGGTGTGACTACCACGATTGCGGATGTTGCGCAGGGAACGTCCGGCACGACGGCAACTGCAATTTTTCAGGATATTTCAGATACAAAGCGGTTGCAGGCCATGCATGTGCGTAATGAGCGACTTGAGGCCGTGGCCGAGTTGAGTGCGTCGTTGGCGCATGAGATCAAGAATCCGCTGGCATCCATAAGAAGTGCAACCGAGCAGTTGGCGCGCCGGCATGAAGCGACGCGCAAGTTGGAAAAACAGCCTGCGACGGCCGAGCAGGAC
>JBDTTO010000016.1:0-14558 GCA_039930585.1 Gemmatimonadaceae bacterium | reverse complement strand
GCGCCGTGCGCGAGAGCGGAAATGTCAGCGAACACTTCTTCGAGTTGAACACGGCGTTCGATCCACGGTTCGTCTACCAGTAACTCGTCGTCGCTAAGCAGCAGATCAACAACAACGAGTTCGTCAGCATCCACGAATGCGTCGAGTACAAGCGCGCCTTTGCGATGACGTGCTATTCTGAGAAGTGCAGCCTGAACCTTGGGTGCACTCTCGAGCATGTCATTGTGTTTCGAATGCGACTTTCCAGTGTCGACAAGTTTGACGGTGCCGTTGGCCAGAAAAACCAACACGCGATCGCCGTCGGGTTGTGGCTCAATTGCAAATTCACCCGCGGGCAATGGAAGTTTGCCTTTGGTCGGCAGCATTGGCGCAATCGCGCCCGTCGATTCAAGCGAGTCCAACTCGTCGTTGTCGCCTGCCGCAATTTCTTCCATCTTGCGACCCGTGTCGACTGATGTCACCACTTGCTCGACAATGTCGCGCCCGGATTTTGCGTACTTGTCTTTGTGTTTGAGCAGCAACCACTGCGCGCGCTCCTCACCGCGTCGCGTGCGCACCAGCGCGTATGAACCGTGTAGTCGTTCACCGTGAAACGTGAACGCCAGTTTGCCAGATTTCAGCGCGCGTCTCGCGGCATCGTTGTCATTCTCATCACCCTCTACTTCGTCGGGCGTCCAGGTTCCGCGATCCCACAACATGACCGTGCCGCCACCGTATTCACCCTGCGGAATCGTGCCTTCAAATGTGTTGTACGCCATGGGGTGATCTTCCACTTCCATGGCGAGCCGCTTAACTGCCGGGTCGACAGTGGGCCCCTTGGGCACTGCCCAACTTTTCATGACGCCATCAACTTCCAGTCGTAAATCAAAATGCAAATGACTGGCTGCGTGTTTCTGAATAACGAACGCCAGCGCCTTTCCCTTTCGCGCCGTGGTCTTGTTTCCACTCGGCTCATCAGTCACGTCGAAGTCGCGTTTTTTGCGATATTCCGTGAGTGACGCGCGCACATTTTTCGGTGCGGATTTTTCTTTCGTCGTGGATCGTTTGCGGGCGGCCATTCCGGTCATACCGCAACACCTCGGCAAAGTGCCGATGACGCCTTTACAACGTCCCGTTCAGTTAGGTACAGCCGGAATTATGGTCGGGAATCACACTTTCTCGTCGCGTTCGGCCGCTCGTTTTGCTTCCATGTCAATGTGCCAAAGCTGGCGTTGCGTATTCACGACGACGAAAATGAGTCCGGTCAAAACTGCGACAGTAAGCGCGGGCAGTGTGTAGTGGTAATAGTTGGGCCACGTAAAAATGATGAACGCGTTGATGCCAATAAACGCGAGTCGCATTTCCGTCGGGCCAACACCGTTGTATGCAATGCGAAATTCGTTGGTGGCGGCGAACGCAAGAAATGAGTGCGTCATGTGTGCGCCGGTTAATCCAAGCAGCAGCACAAACCACATATCGAGTCCGGGGGGCGCAACCGTGTGATAGGCCGTGATCATGGCACACAGGAAGATGAAATCGAGAAAGTGGTCCATAAAAAATCCCCACTTGATCAGTCCCGTGTTGCGATAACGGCCCACTGCACCGTCAAACAGATCGGTGAGGTACTGGAACACAATCATCAGTGACACCATCCACAGCCACTGAATGTTGCTCTTCGCCAGCCATCCAAACACGAGGATCAGCAAGCTCCACACAATAGTCAGCAGTGTCAGATGATACGTCTCAAGCCAGGACGGCACGCTCGAGACATAGCGCGCGACGAACCGCCGTTCCCATGGCGTGAACAGAGACTCGCCAACTTTCCCGGCCCCTGCAAATGGTTTCGCTGAAGTCATTTTGGTTTTGACTGAGTGGTATTCACTGTCGCTAATTGTTGTCCAAATCGCTTCAGCGACCACAGGCAAACAGCCAACCAGGCGCCACCAACCACAAATCCGGTTACGACATCGCTCAGGTAGTGTACGCCCAGATACAGGCGGCTTATTCCCATCAACAGAATGAAGAGCGTAGCGACAATTATCACAATCGCGCGTTGATCGCGTTCTGTGTACGCCACCTTGGTCAGCACATACGCGATCGCTCCAAAACAGGCGACCGCACTTACGGCATGTGTGCTGGGAAACCCAAAGGACGCGGATGTGAGAAACCGTTCGGCGCCACTGGGGCGGCCACGATGAAACATGTTCTTGAGGGAGATGGTGAGCGCCACTGTGCCGATGAAGACCGTATCCCAGCAGTAGATCAGTGACCACTGCCGACGCTTCATCAGGAAGCTGACACCACCTAACGCGTAAAAAATCATCGCAGTGGGCGTTCCCAGCAGCGTGAACGCATAAAAGAAGCGATCGAGCTGCGGAGTTGATTGCGCACGGAACCACTCAAGGACCATTGTGTCCCACTGAGCAACGGTGCTGCTGAACACCAGGCGCTCCACAAGAGGCCTGGCTATCCACGCCACACCGAGAAACGCGGCCGCCGACAGCGCTGGCACCAGCCAGATCATGACGCCGGGCCGCTCGTTCAGCTTTCTTGTTTTGCCAACTACGTTTTCTGATGCCATCGCACTTCCCGAAGAGTTGAACTTGCACTCCACCCTACACATCATCGCGAACGGCGGTGCCAGGGAGATGGCCGAGCCGGCGTCTCGCAAAGACTTTCAGCAGCTGGTGCAAAAGTTACTGCCCGGTGCGGGAGTGCACTTCATTGAGAAGGGCATGGTGGTTCGCGACATGGTGCAGACCGCAATCCGCGCCGGTGCAACCGTTATCGCAGCAGGCGGTGGCGACGGCACGGTGAACTCCGTGGCGGCCGAATTGGTGGGAACAAAGGTTACGCTGGGCGTGCTGCCGTTAGGAACGCTCAACCACTTTGCGAAGGACGCCGGAATTCCGTTGGTCATTGAAGACGCGCTCGCGGTGTTGCGAGACGGTGAGATCATGAGCGTTGATGTTGGTCGCGTGGCCGATCGCATCTTCCTGAACAACTCAGGACTCGGTCTGTATCCGGACATGGTCTACAATCGGGAGCAGCGCCAGAAGAAGGGCGCGTCCAAATGGCCGTCGGTTGTTGTGGAGAGCGCGCGCGCATTCCGGCGATATCGGTTGCTGCGATTGCGTGTAGTTGCTGATGGAAAAGCGTTGGAGCGCCGCACGCCTGTGGTTTTTGTTGGCAACAATGAATATTCGATGGAAGGAACCATCGCGGCGCAGCGCACGAGTCTCGTCGGAGGCAAGTTGTGTCTCTACATTCCGTGCGCGCAGAAACGTTTGAGCCTGGTGTGGTTTTCGCTGCGCGCATTTTTCGGAAGTCCAAAAGCTGGTGTCGACTTTGACAGAATTATCGCAACGGACTTCACTATCGAAACTCGTCATAAAAAAATGCGCGTGTCCATTGATGGCGAAGTCGTCGTACTTTCAACGCCACTTCGTTATCAGATCGAGCCACTAGCGTTGCGCGTATTGGTGCCCACGGAGGCGGTCAGGAACGCCAACGCGTCGTCAGCACAATTGGCGGCGGGGCACTGAGTATGCGCACTGTTGTTCAGCTATCCGATTTGCACTTTGGCGCAATTCTCGAACCCACGCTTGAGCCGCTCGTCGAGCAACTGCGCGAACTTTCGCCTGATCTCACGATTATTTCGGGCGATGTCTCGCAGCGCGCGCGGAGTGACGAATTTGCGAGAGCGCGCGATTATCTCAAGCGGCTTCCGACGCCACAGCTGGTAATTCCCGGCAATCACGACGTTCCGTTGTACAACGTGTTTCGCCGGTTTCTGTCGCCGCTTGACTGTTACGACGAGTATATCGCATCCAATCATGATCCTGTCTTTATCGACGACGAGATTGCAGTGGTCGCCATCAATTCGGCGCGATCATTTACGTTCAAGGGTGGCAACATCAATGAAGCGCAAATACGGAACTCGGTCCAACAGTTCGACCGCGCAAACAAACAGCAGGTTCGTATCGTTGTCACCCACCATCCGTTTGATCTACCGGTTGGACTTAGTGGTGTGAGTATCGTGCACGGGGCGAAGGAAGCGATTCAGGCGTTCGCGCGCTCCGACGTCGATCTGTTTTTGACCGGACATCTGCATCTGATCCATCGCGCAACCGGGGCGGTGTTCGTGCCAGGATACAAGGCGACACTGCTGGGGGCGGGCACTGCGACTTCCACGCGCGCGCGCGGCGAATCCAATTCATTCTTTGTGTTTCGCATTGATCACACCCTGGCCGACGAAAACGCCATTCAGGTGGAAACACATTCGTGGAACGCCGCGCGCAACTGTTTTGAAATCACAGATACGCGCGGCCTTCACCGAACGTCAGCTGCTTACGGCCACGGCAGCGGAATTACCGCGTAGCGCGAACGCGTTTTCGGATCGTCATCGCCCGCGAAATATTTGTCGATGTCGCGTACCGTCTTGGCGCGCAGCGCGCGATCGGCGGCGGATCCACCCTGCGCTGTTTGCGCCCGCGTTTTGATTGCGGCGAGATGCATCTCAAGGACGGCGCGAACTTCGGGTAGCGCAGTTGCATCGCCAGCGCGATCGAGCAATGTGTTCACCACCACCGCTTGCACTGTACGACGTAACGCCTGATCGCCCGCTTTGGCGGAAGCGACAGCACCCCACGTGCGATCGATGACGGTGCGCGTCACTTCATCAACCGAGGGATTGGCAGCATCGCGCGCATTGAACAACACGAGACGACCCAGGCGATCGGCATCAAAGATGCCTTGAAGCACTTCAGTCGCGAGTCCGCCCGCAAGTGAAATCTGGTCCAGCGCGGTGCCGCTGTAGCCCAGCCACGCCATTGATGCATCACCACCAACAGGAACCGGCGGAATCATGGCGAGCACTTTCTCGGGCACCGAAAGTTGCGCCGGTTCAAGCGCGTCGAGCGCCATCTTCAGTCCTTTGCGCTGATCGGCGGGCGCGAGAATTTTTGTTGGTGTCTGACCGTCGCCGCGCATCGCATACCGGAAATCCATGCCGCCAATGTATTTGACAACACCTTCCAGCGAATAACGGTGGTGCAGATACACGTGCGCAAATCGCATGTTGAGCAGATACATCGGCTCGCCCACTTTGATCGCGCGTTCATCAAACTTGTCAATCAAAACGCGACGGACTTTTGACGTGCGATCGAGTGCGTCAAATGCATCTTTGCCTTCAACCCAACGCGTCGCGTCCGGAATGGATCCATTCGCATCAGAATGCTGGTCGGCCACAAAGCGCACGTTTTTCGCCAATCCATCCTTGACGATTTTATCAAGGCCTGCCTTCTCTGCGGTCTCGTTCGGGAACCACGTGTATCCGTAACGCACGGTGAGTGTGTCCCACGCGCCCGCACCCGGCGAAAACGCCTGCGACAGATCAATCTCACCTTTTGAGTTCAGATTGATGATCGGGAACGGATAATCCATCACCGACGTGCGCCCCTGCGACGACGCGATGTAGTTGTGCGGAAAACCAAGCGTGTGTCCGATTTCGTGCGCGGCGTGCTGCTTGCGACGAGCCATCGCAAACGCTTCGGGCGTCATCGACAAGCCATTCGGACCAGCAGCCGGAATGAGACCGGCGTAAATGTTGTAGTCGATCAACGAGCGCCAAGCATCAATGCGCACAACCGCGCGAATGATTTCACCAGTGCGCGGATCTGAAAACGACGGACCAACCGACGGACCCGGCGCATTGCGATGCACCCAGTACAGCATGTTGTAGCGCGCGTCCATTGCGTCAGCACCCGCCGGCAAATCACGCAACGCAAACGCATTCTTGAATCCCGCTGCCTCGAACACCTTGTTCCACCACATACCGCCTTCACGCAACGCTTCGCGATATTCGGCGGGAATGCCTGGATCGAGATAGTACACAATGGGCGTGACTGGTTCAGTCAGTTCACCGCGCTGATACGCCGCCGGGTCTTTCGGAATGAGGCGCCAGCGACCGGCAATGGCGTCGCGATACGTGCCCTCAAATCCCTGGCCGAAATCGTAAAACGACGGGCCATTCACACCGGAACGCGAATCACCTTCGCGCGCGCGAAACCCTTCGCTGGACGGCAGTTCAACAAGTGAGTGATGCACTTCCATCGTCACCGCAGACGGATCCGGCGCGCCACGACGCAACTGCGCACCAGCGTTGTCAACGGCATACGTCAGCACCGCATGAATCTCAGTGTTTTTCGGAAACGCTTTTGTGCGGTCGGCGTCAATCCAGCTGCGCGCGAGATCAATGCGAGCATTGCCTTGCTGACTACGACGGATGGTTTCGCCAATGCCGTAGGTATCGGACATGAAAAAGCTTGTCGCATCAACAACCAGGGTTCCGTTGGATTCGGACTCAATCGGAAATGACGCAATCACCGATGTCGCAAACCCTTCATCGGCCGCCTTCTTTTCCGCGGCGTTTGCGCCCTGCGCGCGAATGCTCCAATTGCTGCGCACCATCAACACGCGTTTGCCGTGACGTTCAAATCGCACAACAACGCTGCCGCCCATCTGCCCTCGATCAAGGCCAAGCGAACCAAGTCCGGTCGCAAGGACACTCTGATGCAGAAAATCCTTGTTGAGGCGATCGGGCGCAATTTCGAGCAGCACCTTGTTGCGATCGGCGTCAATGCGAACGCCAACAAATCCATCGGCGCGTTGCGGCGTCCATTTGTGGACGCTCGGCGAAGTAACGATCGGGTCGTCCGCGAATGCGCGTGCCGACGTCAAGGGCAACGCGGCAGCGAAAGCGAACGCAAACAGGACACGGGAGCGAAGCAAATGCATGTCTGGCCTGATAAGTGGTAAACGAAACAGACTAGCCGAGTGTGGTGACGGCGGCCTGCCCGCAGCCTCCGAACGCCGAGGGCGTATATCTGGTAAAGTGTGCGCCGTGAGCGCACTTTACCACTGCGCCATCATTCACCTGCACAATCGAGCCAAGCGTGTCCGCAGACTACCAAGACGAAAACGGGCCACCTCTGCCGCCGGCAGCGACCGAACCCAGTGACATGGGCTTCGGCAAGGTTGTCACGCAATCGGTGAAAGGACGCTTCATCAATCGCGATGGCGTGGCGAACAGCCGGAAGTACGGCCTTGGCCCGCAACGCGCCGAACGATTTTATCTGCGCGCGTTGAATGCGGACTGGACGCAGTTTCTGTGGTGGATGACGGGCACGCTTTTGCTCTTGAACGGCATTTTTGCCGTGGCATATGTCGCGTTGGGAGATGGCGCGATCAGCGGTGTGGAACACGTTGGACTCGACGATCCGTTTCTGCGCGCTTTCAGCTTCAGCGTATCGTTGTTCACCACAACCGGCTCAGGCGTGATGAACGCTGTCGGTTCAACGGCGCAGTGGCTGGCCGCGTTCGAATCGATGTTTGGGCCAATGGTGCTCGTGGCCATCGCCGGTTTGATGATCGCACGTCTGACGCGTCCACGCATGCGCATTCGATTCAGCGAATCCGCAATTGTCGCACCGTATGAAGGTGGCCGCGGCTTGATGTTTCGCATGGTCAACGAACAACCGGGCGAACTGGTGGAAGTCAGCGTGCGCATCATGCTGTCTCGATTCGAAATGTTTGACGGCGTTCGCGAACGCGAATTTCACACGCTCAAGCTTGAACGCAATTCGGTGGACATGTTCAATCTTTCGTGGACGGTTGTGCATCCAATTGACGCCGATAGTCCGCTGGCAGGATTTACCATCGAAGAATACGCAGCGTCCGAGGCTGAACTCATCATTTTTGTGAGCGCTCACGAGGAGACATTCTCTACACGCGTCACAACACGCACGTCGTACCTGTGGGATGAGCTTCGCTGGGACGTAAAATTCGCCAGCATCTTTGCGAGTGCGCCGGACAATGGCATCGCCATTGACGTCGAACGCCTGAGTCGCACCGAGCGCGTCGCAGAAGGAACTACGTCAAAGCCCGCGCCGAAAGAATCCGGGCCGAGGACACCGGGGCTGAACACAGGCTGGACCAGCGGCTGATCGGTTAGTCTGAACTGAGACGAGTGCGAGGCGCTTACTACTTCGTGTTACCGCGCGTCTCCAGCTCCAACGCGCACCGCGTCGAGATCCAGCTCAAGTTCAAGTTCGCGCAATACCTCATCACTGATCGCGCCTTCGTTGCGGAGGCGTACCAACATGCGACGCTCGGCGTTGATCATGTTGACGCGCAGGCGACGGCGTGAATACGAATTGCCCTGCTGCTCATGTTGACGCGAACGCTCGAGCAGCTCGGCGCGCAATGCGGCAACGTCCTGTTGATCGGCCCACGGTTCGCGTGACATATCTTCCAGCGCCTCCGCGCTGCGACGCGTTGCTTCGCGGCGAGCGAGACGTTCCTCCTCGAATTGCGTTTCTTCGGGAGTGAAGTTGAACTTCCGGATGATGGGTTCCAGTGACAAACCCTGCACGACAAGTGTCATCATGATCACGACCATTGTGATCAGAATGATTTCGGTGCGATACGGAAATGGCGCGCCGGTTGCGAGCGCAGTGGGCAAGGCCAGTGCTGTCGCCAGCGACACAATGCCGCGCATGCTCGTCCATGCAACGAGAAACAATCCCTTGTTGCTGGGTTTCGGAATGTTGCGACGTTTCTGCGCATTGAACAATCGCGGCGACAGTTGCGAGATCGGCACCCAGATCAAACGCACGCCAATTACCACGCCGCTGACGATGAAGCCCGCGACTATGATTGGCCACAAATCGGCACGCGGCACTGTCTTGAGTAGCGTTGTGAACTCAACGCCAAGCAGCAGAAAGATCATCGCGTTCAGCAAAAACACGAGCAGATCCCACACGGTACGATTTTGCAAACGCGACATCGGTCCAACCGCGAGCGACAAATGTTGGCGCAAATACAATCCACCGGCGACGCACGCCAGCACCGCCGACACGCCAAGTGATTCGGCCGCAACCCACGCGACGTACGGGCCCGCGATGGTGAGCAGTGTTTCGGCCAGCGCGTCTTTCGTCCAGCGCGCCGCACGAATAATCAGCCATGCAACCAGCAGGCCGATCAGCGCGCCAACACCGGCATCAATAAAAAAGCGAACGATGGATTCGCCCCAACTGAAAACACCGGTTACGGCGGCGGCGACGGCCGTGCGATACAACACAAGCGCCGACGCATCATTCACCAGGCTTTCGCCTTCGAGAATCACAATGACGCGACGCGGCACCGGCAAGCGCGAGACAATCGCAGCGGCGGCAACGGCATCGGGCGGCGAAACTATGGCGCCCAGTGCTACCGCGACGGCCCAGGGCAAGCCAGGCAGCAACATGCGCGCTATCCACGCAACGGCCGCCGTTGTAACCAGTACGAGACCAACGGCGAGATAATTGATTTCCCGACGATTGGCCTTGAACTCACGCAGCGAAGTAAAAAATGCAGCAGCCCACAAAATGGGCGGCAGAAACACAAAGAAAACAACGTCGGGTTCAAGCTCCGGTACGTGTACTCCCGGAACCAACGCAATCAGCAACCCCGCACCCACCTGCAAAATGGGCGAGGGAATTGGCAAGCGACGCGCCAGCGCGGTCAGCGCGACAACAAGCGCCGCGAATGCAATCGCGAAGATGATCGGGAGATGCAGCATGCCGAATTTTAACCCAGAACCTTGCGGGCGTTGGCAACGATTTCCGCCGGATATTTCATGATCTCCAGCAGGGCAATGGCGTTGCGCGTTGTAGCCTGACCGTCGCGCATGATGAAGTCAAACGAGAGTCCGTCGATGGAAACTTCTTCGCGAAAATGGTGCGGCGCATACGTATTGCCAAGCAGGCCAAGCAACTCGGTGTCGTGGGTCGCAACGACCACCATATCCGTGCCGCGGTTGAGATATTCCAGCACTCCATACGCACCCGCAACGCGCTCGGCAGTGTTGGTGCCCCGAAACAGTTCATCGATGAGAAACAGGTGTTGACGGCCATCACCCTTGCTCTCTATCAACGCGCGAATCGACTCCACCTCGGCCAGATAATAGCTCTTGCCTTCGAGCACACTGTCGGCGCGACCAATTGAACTGCCAACGGCCAGATATGGCGCGTTCCATCGAGTGGCCAGCGCTGTCGACAATGTCTGCGCCAGAATTGCATTGATGCCGAGTGCGCGGACGAATGTTGTTTTGCCGGACATGTTCGAACCCGTAATCAACGCGCTGGAGTTGTTGATCGTGAGTTCATTCGGCACTGCATTTGTCACCAGCGGATGTACGACACCGGCCACGTCCAACCACTTTGACTCTCTCGTAAATTCCGGTACGCACCAATGCGGCAGCGTCGTGCGCCAATACGCGACACTTTGCGCTGCGTCGATGTAACCCATCGCATTGAACACGCGCTGCAGAGTTGGTCGTGCGCGCCGAGCGCTGTTGATGGCGAAGACGAACGCGTTTACGTCGACCAGCAGCAGCATGTTTACGTACGTGTACATCATCGCCAGCAGTTCGTTTGCCGATTGGCTTGGTTCGAACTTCAACCAGCTTGTGGCGCGACGTAACACGAAGAGTTCGGTAAAACCCGTGGTAAGCATCTGGCGCGTTTCCGCGAGGATGTCACTCCGAATTGCACCAATCGTGCGTGCTGATTTCAGAAAGGCGGGCACTTTGTAAATGGCCGGCAGCAGTGCTTCAACGCGCGGCCGATACAGCAGTTGAAGACAGATGTTGATGGCACATACCGCAACCAGTCCGAAGAGTGATCGCGCATCAAAGAAGGCGCCCACTACGAAGCCAATCGCGCTGAGCGTGAGGATTGGAAACATCCACCAAAGCGCGGGGCGATCGGGCAGTGGGCTGAAAATGAGATCGACCAGAAAACTCGCGCGCGGGTCGTCGACCTGGGCCAAGGCCCGGCGAATGGTGCGGGCGGACTTCGTGTCGCTGGTCAGCTCTTCGATGGCCCGGTCGAAATGGCGAAGTGCGTCGGGACTTTGCGGCGTTCGCAGCAGGTGTCGCAGGTATTGCTGACCCGGTCGGCTCAGCGTGTGGTCGAGCTCGGTGAACACCTGGTCCAGATCGAGATCGCTCCATGTGCGGTCATCTATAGAAGCACCGTCACCGGCAACGGCCTGATGGTAGCTCTCAAGACTTCGCCTGGAGGGTCGGCGGTTAACGCGGTTTTCGCGTTCTTCTTTCCGGAGCTGACGCCAGACGGCCAGGCGCGCCCGAGTTTGCGGTGAGCCAAGCATGGCGACCGTTGCAACCACCGCGATCAGCAGAACAATGGCGAGCGGGCTCATTTATTGAGGTCGAATGGCTGAGTTCGTGATCTGAAGTTTTGGAAACTTGCGCGTGCATATGTGAGACCATCCCAGGCCGACGACGAATTCAGCCCGTCGGACTCGCTTTCCCGATTCAAGCCCACCACCGAGGACGTCGTAATGTCAGTACGGTTCCCCACGCGGACGCTACCACAAAAGCTGCTTGCTGCGGCTCTGTTGGCGGCCCTCAGTGCCAGCGCGACGCAAGCGCAAACTGCCGTAACCTGGACGCAAGGCGCGACCGGAAATTGGAAGACGACCGGAAACTGGACGGGACTGCTGGGTGGCGATGTAATGCCCAACAACGGCGCCAACACCTACACCGTCACGATACCGGGTGTCGCGGGGCAAGCCAATACGACAACAGTTTCCATCGACAATACAACGATCGCTGGCAACATCCTCACCATTAGCGGATTGACGCTGTCGTCGGCGCTCAATCAGTTCGGCGGGAATTCTGCTGAACTCGTGATTGGCGCGGGCACAACGCTGAACGCGGGTAACCTGACAAACTTCAGCGGCACCACACTCAGTGGCGGCCGCTATTTCATTGATGGGACGTTCAAGTTTACCGGCGCGAATGTGCAGACGCTGGGCGCGAACACCACGGTCGTGATGAACAGCGCAGCGGCGCAAATGTTGAACCAGGCAAACAACGCGAACGCATTCGCTTCGTTCATCAACAACGCCGGCACGTTTGACATTCGAAACGGCTACAACCACTCGGCACTGAATAATTTCGTCAATTCAGGTGTGATCAGCGTGAGCGAAGGCTCGACGTTTACCACCGGAACGACGTTTACGAATACCGGGACGTTGTTGGCATCGGGAGTTGCGGGCACCGGCACGTTTACCCTGACGGGTTCGACCATCAATAACGCCGGTGGCAATCTGAATGCCGGTGACAAGGGCCTGTTCGCGATCAATGGCTCTCAGATTAACGGCGGCACACTTACTTCGTCCGGATCCGGAAGATTCGCCTTCACGAATAACGGCGGCAACGCATTGAATGGCGTGACGCTCGCAGGAAACGCGGATCTTGCAACGAGTCAGGGCTCGGCGCGCATCATCAACGGAATGACATTCGGCAGCGGTGGTGTTATCAACATCAACAACAACAGCGTAGTGCAGACGTTAGGTGACAACGCGCTGAGTGGCACCGGTAGCATCGTGTTCGGAAACACGGGCGGCAGCAATCGCCTGGCGATTGATAACAGCAACTCGGTGTTGACGATCGGGTCGGGCGTAACCGTGCGCGGCGAAAACGGCACGATAGGCGCGCAGTTTCAGGTGGCCAGCGGTGGCACTTCAATCCTGAACAACGGAAAAATTTCCGCGGATGTGAGTGGAGGTACACTCACAATTCAGCAAGCGACTGTAACCAACAACAACCTGCTTGAAGCGAAAAACGGCGGCACGTTGCAGTTGCAATCGAACGTGACCAACGGTGTGAATGGCGTTCTCGACGTCAACAACAGCGGCGTGATGGCCATGCAGGGTGTCACCATCTCAGGCGGAACGTTGACGAGCAGCACTGGTGGCCGATTCTTCGCAAACAACTCCGCTGCCAACACGTTAGACAACGTCAAAGTGAACGGCACCATTGATCTCGCCACGACGCAAGGTCAGCTTCGCATTGTGAACGGCATTGCGATGGGCGGTGGCAACATCAACGTCAATGTGAACAGTGCACTGGTGTTCACGGGTAACACCACGGTGACTGGCAACGGTACCATTACACTTGGCAGTACCGGCGGCAGCAACACCGTCGCACTGGACAACAGCAACTCCGTATTGACGCTTGGTTCCGGTGTGCTCATTCACGGCGAGAACGGAACAATTGGTGCGCAGAGAAACGCGGCCAGCGCCGCCACCTCCATTCTCAACAACGGCACCATCTCGGCCGATGTCAACGGTGGGAACATCGCGATCACGCAGGCCACGGTCTCGAACAACAATATCCTCGAAGCGAAAAATGGTGGAACGCTGTCACTGTTTTCCGCGGTCACCAACAGTGCGGCCGGCAAGGTCAACGCCAACAACAATGGCGTCGTCGTGCTGAATGGAACGTCGATCTCGGGCGGCACCATCAACACCGCGACTGGCGGACGTTTTACTGCGACAAACAACGGCAACAACTTTCTCAATGATGTGACCGTGAACGGCGCGGTGGACCTCACAAGCGCGCAGGCTTCCATTCGTGTGAACGGTAGCACGACGGGGCTTACACTCACGTCTGGCTCGACATTCAATATCAATAACAACAGCGTGCTCGCCTTCAACGGCAATCAGACGTTGGGTGGTAGTGGTTCCGTAGTGCTCGGCAATACAGGCGCGAGCAATCGTGTGGCCATCGACCAGTCGGGCGCAGTGCTCACGATTGGTGCGAATGCAACAATTCGCGGTCATTCCGGCACCATCGGTGATCAATACGTCGTCGCCACGGCTGGCGCATCCATCCTGAATAACGGTCGCATTTCGGCCGACGTCGCTGGTGGCAACATCAACATCACGAACGCAACGGTCACGAACAACGGAATTCTCGAGGCCAAGAACGGCGGCGTCCTGACGCTCAGCAGCAACGTGACTGGAAATGTCGGCAGTCAGATTTCCGCTGGTGCAGGCAGCGTCGTCCTCCAGAATGGCGTCAAGTTGAGTGGCGTTGTCAACAGCACCGGAACAGGAAGCCTTCGCGCAACGAACAACGGCAACAACTTCCTTGATGCGGTCGCGCTTACCGGTACGCTCGATTTGGCAACGGCGCACGGTACCGAGCGCGTCGTCAATGGTTTCGCGCTCAATGGTACGGTGAACATCAACAACAACAGCGTACTGGCATTCACGGGCACGCAGAGTCTCACCGGTACCGGCACCATCGTTCTTGGCGGCACTGGTCCAAGCAATTACGTCGCGTTGGACAACAGTAACGCAGTGCTCACGATCGGTTCCGGCGTCAAAATTCGCGGCGAAAACGGAACGGTTGGTATTCAGAATTTTGTCGCCAGCGCCGCCACCAGCATCATCAACAACGGTCGCATCTCGGCCGATGTCGCCGGTGGCACGATCAACATGACGCAAGCGACGATCACGAATAACGGCATCATGGAAGCCCTGAACGGCGGTACGCTGGTGCTGTCCAGCAACATCGCCGGCACAAGCAATGGTCAGTTCATCGCCGGCGCGGGTAGCACGATCAGGCAGAACGGCGTGTCGGTATCCGGCATCATCAACAGTGGCGGCAACGGTTTGTTCGTCGCGACGAACAACGGCAACAACTATTTGAATGGAGCGAC
>JBDTTO010000015.1:0-14725 GCA_039930585.1 Gemmatimonadaceae bacterium | reverse complement strand
GTTGCTGATGATCCTGTCTGCGACGATGATCACCTCGTACACCACGCTGCACGCGTTTTGGCCACTGCGCCAAACATCTGGGGGCTTGGCGTCGCAACAATCGCCGAGGGGCTGGCACTTCGAGACGCAGGCATTGGCGCGCGCATGTTGTGTTGCACTCCGCTGATGCGCGCTGAGCTTCAGGCAGCATTTGCAGCGAACATCACGCCGTCGCTTGCACATGTGGACGACATCACGCACTGGAATTCGTTGGGCAATCATCCGTGGCATCTCTCGATTGACACGGGAATGAATCGCGCCGGTGTGTCGTGGAGATTGGCGCGCGAGCTGCGCGACATCGTCGCACAACATCCACCCGAAGGTGCCTTCACGCACTTTGCGGCCGGCAGCATTGTTGATGCCTCACGCGACGAGCAGGAGATCCGCTTTCGACAAGCGCTGGTCGATTGCGACGTCAAACACGCAAACCCCAACGTCCTGATTCACGCGGAAAGTTCGCTCGGCCTCGCCGCACGCGGTCCGTCGCCGTACGACCTCGCTCGACCGGGCATCGCACTGTACGGCTGGCCGTCACACAGCGACTTGCATGTCGAATCGGTGTTTGAACTCAAGGCGCGCGTCGTTGATTTGCGTGTACTGAATGCTGGCGATGCCGTGAGTTATGGCGGATCGTGGGTCGCGCCGCATCAGACGCGCATTGCAACCCTCGCCATAGGTTATGGTGACGGATACAGACGAGAACTTTCGGGCAAGGCGCAGGTTGTGATATCCGGCACGCGCTGTCGGGTAGTGGGTACTGTCACCATGGACATGATCATGGTTGATGTCTCCGACGTGCCCTGCGAAATCGGCGACACCGCGTCGCTGATGGGAGGAACTCACTCAAACGCTCTTTCGCTCGACGAAGTGGCAGCGTTTGGCGGGTTGTCTCCCTACGAGATGCTTGTGGGTCTCAAATTGCGCCTGCCGAGAACCTTTCTGGACGAGAACAGTTGATCGCATTTCCATTTGGGGCTGATCGGTATACCAAAGGAGTCGCATGACGCACGCCGGCAATCGGCGGGCGCTGATTCTTGTGCTCGATGGTGTGGGATGTGGTCAGGCGCACGACTCGGCCGCTTATGGCGATGTCGGAAGCGACACCCTGGGGAACCTGTCTCGCAAGCTTGGCGGGTTGCCGCTTCCTAATCTGGAAGCGCTTGGCCTGGGCCGAATCGCGCCGCTTGAGGGTGTCCGCGCCGTGGCCAATCCAACTGGCGCCTGGGGAAGCATGGAACCGCAATCGGCCGGTAAGGATTCCACTACCGGACATTGGGAAATTGCTGGCGTCCACCTCGCGAAGCCGTTTCCGACGTATCCCAAAGGCTTTCCACCCGCCGTCATCGAGGCCTTTTCCAAGGCAACTGGCCGAGGCGTGCTTGGTAATTGCGTCGCCAGCGGCACTGATATCATCAACCAATACGGAGCCGCTCAGCAGGAAAGCGGCGATTGGATTGTCTATACGTCGGCCGATTCGGTTTTTCAGATCGCCGCGCATGAGGGATTGATCCCGCTGGACGAGCTGTACCGAGCCTCGCAGATCGCTCGAGAGCAGCTGCAGCCCCCGCATAACGTGTCGCGAGTGATCGCTCGTCCCTTCATCGGCTCGGCAGGCGCGTGGACCCGAACCGCCAACCGCCGTGACTTTTCGGTCCCGCCGGTTGCTGAGACTCTGGTTGACGCGCTCGCGGAAGCTGGAATTCCGAGAAGCGGGGTGGGGAAGGTTGACGATCTGTTTGCGGGCCGGAACCTCACGTCGCAGCACACTCAGAACAACCAGGATGGGCTCAAGGCGCTGTACCAGTGGTTTGATTCAGCTCCACGTGGGTTCTGCTTCGCCAACTTGGTAGATTTCGACCAGCTGTACGGGCACCGAAACGATTCCCGAGGATTTCTGGGGGCGCTGGTCGAGTTCGACCAGGCGCTGCCTCATCTTTTGTCTGCGCTAAAAGAGGACGATCTGCTGTTCATTACCGCCGACCATGGCAACGATCCAACTACGTCCAGCACCGACCATGCGCGCGAGCGCGTGCCGTTGTTGGTCGCAGGTCCACGTGTGAATCCGGTTTCGTTAGGCGTGCGCAGCACGTTTTCCGATCTCGGTGCAACAGTGGCCGAGTGGTTTGGATTGAGCTGGCGCGGACGCGGCACTTCGTTTCTCGATTCCATTGTGTCTGCATGACCGCGAAGTCAGCCGCGCACACGCCCGTCAAGAATACGCTTGAGTCACTGCGCGCCGCGGCCGATGCTGCGCGCGCGCAGGCGTACTGTCCGTACTCGAACTATCCCGTAGGTGCAGCACTCGAAGATGATGCCGGTTCTGTCTTCGTGGGTTGCAACGTCGAAAACGCGGCGTATCCCGCAGGTATTTGCGCAGAACGCGGTGCCGTTGCAGCTGCTGTTGCTGCCGGTGCCCGGCGCTTTCAACGTGTTGTTATTGTCACCGGTGCCACGCATCCAACTCCACCATGTGGAATTTGTCGGCAGGTACTGGTTGAATTCGCGCCCGGGCTGGAAGTGGTGTCGTACACCACCTCCGGCAGCACTGCACGCTGGTCGCTTGCCGACCTGCTTCCGGCTCCTTTTATGCCTGCATCGCTCGAGAATGCCTGAGCGTCACCCAGTTTCCGCGCGTGATTTGCGCAAGCGCTACTCGCGCATCCTTACGTCTCCTGTTGCCTTGTTCGCGGCGATTGCACTCGCCGTCGGCGTCGCAGCATGTACCGACGACATCGAAGGTGGAGGCGCTGCGTGCCCGGCCCTTTGTCCGACGCAGCCCAACGCCTTTCGCGATACTCTGATTGATGCGGTCGATCTCGACACCACAATTGGCGGATTCCCGACACTCGGACTTTCGTCGTCGATACTGCTGGCGAATCGCAAGGACACGGTCGAATCGAATGCAATAATTCGATTTGATATACTTCCGACGTCGTACGTTCCGAACTCCTCCGGCGCCGACACAGTCACCATCACGACTGTCGACTCGGTCTATCTGCGTGTTGTTGTCGATTCGACGGGCGCGCGCGGCTTGGCGCAGGTTGAATTGCAAGCGTATGACATTGATACGGTCGAGACGAATCCGTCACCGGCCGTGGTACGTTCGCTGTTCCGGGCCGATCGATTGATTGGTGCGACACCGATCACGACGGTTGCGGCACGAGACACGGTACGCATTCCAATTTCGAAAGCGTACCTGGAGCAGAAAATTGCGGCGAAAGCACGTGTCCGCATCGGCATTCGTTTGGCGGGAAATACAAGCGCACAGCTGCGCATCGTACAGCAAACGGCCGGTTTCGCTTCGCCGTTGCTGACGTTTGATCCCGCAACCGATACAACGTTTCTGCCCGTCGGTGTTTCTCCAAACACAACGTTTGGCGGAGTAACCAGCGAAGAATTGCTCGCGGCCGCAGTCAATTCACTCACGATCACGGCGACATCCGAAGCGGGTGCGCAGACATTGAGCGTTGGCGGATTGCCGTCACACCGATCGTATATGCGCTTCAACATTCCGCAAAACATCCTGGACTCCAGCACCGTTGTTCGCGCGGAGCTCTTGTTGACGCAACGACGTAACGGCGGTGTTGACCAGAACGACACGATTGCGGTCGTACCACTTATCGGTATCAGCAGCAATCTCGTTACTGATATTCGGCGCGCGATGGAGTTGGCAGCGCCCGGATTCTTTACGACCCCGGATCTCGACAGCTTGCTGGTCATCCCGTCTGACAGCGGCGTCAAGACGCTCAACGTGCTTGGTGTGTTTCGCAATTGGTCGGCACTGCCGATTACAGTACCGCGGGTGCTGGTGCTGCGATCTTCCAACGAAGGATCTCAACCGGCCGAAGCGCGCTTCTACTCAATTGAGGCTCCGACGTCGCTGCGTCCCCGTATCCGAATTACATATCTTCCCCGCGTGGATCGCGCGTTGCCGTGATGCGAACACAGATGAGAAATGCGTTCACGCGCGCGGTTGCCGGATCGGTAATGTTGCTGATGCCAGTCGCGCTTAGCGCTCAAGGCACAATCAGCACGCAAGGTTTTGGATATCCACTGGCCGGCACGAGTACGCGTGCCGCGGGCACCGCCGGCGCACTGCTTGAGTTTGACTTGCTCTCGCCGCGCAATCCGTCATCACTTACCGGACTCGGACGCGCAGTGCTTGCCGTACAAGCCGAGCCCGAGTTGCGGACGTTGACATTCAATTCGATCAAGGAAAATTCTCGCGTGCAGCGCGTACCGCTGCTCATGGCGGGAGTGCGCCTTTCGTCGAAAGCGGTGTTGTCGTTCTCGAGTGCGGGATTTCTCGATCGCAACTACACCACCACTTCGGCTGGCGAGGCGTTGGTGGGCAATGTCGTGTTGCCAACCAAGGATGTGCAGGACATGCGCGGGTCCATCGCCGACTTGCGCGCTGGTCTCGGTTATCGCGTTCTCCCACGCCTTTCCATTGGACTTGCCGGTCACGTGTTCACGGGCAGCAACAAACTTGATTTGCTGCGCACGTTTGACGACAGCACCGGGTTTGGCAAAGTCAACGAAACATCAGGCGTTGCCTTCTTCGGCAAAGCCCTTTCGTTTGGCAGCACGCTGCTGCTTCCCAAGGGATTTCTTGCCGCTGCGTCGTTTCGCAAAGGTTTCGGCATCGAAGCAGACAATGGCGATACGGTGCTGACGCGTGCAAAAATTCCGGATCGAATCGGTGCGGGCCTGTTGTACACTGGCTTCGCGGGTTCGTCGTTTGCGTTCAACGTCGACAAGACGAAGTGGAGCAGCATGCAGAAGCTTGGCACGAGTTTGCTGCAGACGCATGATGCAACCAACTGGAGTGCCGGTGGCGAAGTCTCAACCGCGCGCGTCCGCGGTTCGCCAGTGTTGTTGCGTGCCGGCGCCGGAAAGAACACGCTGCCGTTCGGGCTGAATGGTGGCACGGTTACCGAACAGCGCTTTGCCGGTGGTGCGGCGGTGGCAATCACCAGCGCAGGCCGTGATCAGGCCGTACTGGACTTCTCGGTCACGCGCGCCAATCGCAAGTTGAGCGGTAGCACAGCGAAAGAAGGTGCGTGGCTGCTGGGTATTGGCATTCAGATTCGCCCGTAATCATATGTCGTCCGCGCGTGAACCATACGCTCCCGACGCCGAACCAGTTGAGCTAGTCGACAACAAAACTGCCGATCAGCCCACGGTGTACATCGAAACGTACGGCTGTCAGATGAACGTGTCTGATTCCGAACTCATGTACGGCAAGCTGGCGTCGCACGGTTATCGCGCGGTTGACGTGCCCGATGGTGCAGACGTGATTCTCGTGAACACGTGCGCAATTCGTGAACATGCGGAACAGCGAGTGCTTGGCCGGTTGGGTGAACTCAAGAAGTTCATGAAGTCAGGCAGCCTGGTTGGTGTGACGGGATGTATGGCGCAGCGGCTTGGGCCAAAGTTGCTCAAGCAGGCGAAACACGTGTCGCTTGTTGTGGGACCCGATGGATATCGCGCGCTTCCAGAGTTGATCAATGCGGCGCGAGGCGGTGAGAAATTTGTCGCCACCGATTTCGATATTGACGAACATTACGAAGATGTAGTGCCGCGTCGCTTTGACGGTGTGAAAGCGTGGATTCCGGTGCAACGTGGTTGCAACTACCGCTGCACGTATTGCATCGTGCCAACGACGCGTGGTAACGAACGCAGTCGCCAACTGGCGGATGTTGTGCGCGAAACACGCAACGTGGTCGAGCAGGGAATTTACGAAGTCGTGTTGTTGGGGCAGACGGTCAATTCGTACAATGATGGCGACTACGATTTTGCAGACCTGCTGCGGGCCGTTGGCACAGTCGACGGCGTTCAACGAGTGCGTTTTACGAGTCCGCATCCCAACGATTTTTCAGATCGCGTAATCGAAGCCATGGCAACGGTGGACACCGTGTGCGAGCACGTGCATCTGCCCATGCAAAGTGGATCGACGTCCATGCTCAAGCGCATGTTGCGTCGTTATTCACGCGAAGATTATTTCGCGTGTGTCGATCGTTTGCGTTCGGCCATTCCGGGACTTGGCGTGACCACCGACATCATCGTTGGTTTTCCCGGCGAAACTGACGAAGAATTTGAAGACACGATCTCGGCGTGCCGGGAAGTGCATTTCGACGATGCGTTCATGTTCAAGTTCTCGCCGCGCGAAGGCACGCCGGCAACGCGTATGCCTCCCGAATGGACGGTCAGTGCGGATGTAGTGACGGAGCGTTTTAATCGCCTGATGTCAACCGTTCGTGGTCTCTCGCGCGAGCGTAATCTGACGCGCCTTGGCGAGCGCACGGAAATTCTGCTCGAAAAGCAGGCGCGCGACGGCGAAATGGTGCAGGGCCGCACCCGCGATTTCAAAACCGTGATGGTGCCTGCAGATTCGGGAGTTATCGGGCAGCTGATCAATGTGGAACTGACCGGTACAACCGGCGCAACTTTTACTGGCACTCCGCTGCGTAGTCGCGCTCCGTTGCCGATGGCAAATTAGAGCGCAAGTCTCCGCGTCTTGCGTCTCCGCGTCTTGCGTCTCCGCGTGAAAAAACGAACGCAGAATCAAACTGAGACCAAGCGCCGTCGCTGCTAAAGCACCAGGCGAAATGAATTGATGTCTCGCAGTTGTCCGCAAACACGGATACTGCGCACATGCCTCTCCTCGTCTACGCGGTTGCCGCCTGGTTGATCGGATTGTTCGCCGCCACTATCTGGGGCGAGCACAGCACCCCCATCGCGACAATCATCACGGGCGCGCTTTGCCTCGCCATATCCGCGATACTGGGCGCAATTACAAACCGCGGCCACACACTATCGGCATCAATGGCTGTCGCGATCGCCGGGTTTCTCACGGGATCTATTGCGGCGCAGAACAAAGCGGCATGCCGCACTGCGATGGCAAACAACAACGTCGCGCTCAGCATCGCACTCGATGCTCGCGCAAAACCCGGCGCCTTTGTGCGTGGTGAAGCAATTGGGCAAACGCAAATTGGCGAATGTCGGTTGAATGCAACGCTCAAAGTCCGAGAAGGTTTTGCACCACCGGGCAACATCGTGCAATTCAGTGGCACTCGTCTCGTTACTGAACGCGGACTCAAACTTGAGGGCGATGTGCAGCGTGGTTCTCACCAATCGCTGCTTCGCGCATGGCGCGGGCGTGCGGGCGAATCATTGGATACGCTGTTCGGATCTCGCACGGCGCTGGCGCGTGCATTGCTCATCGCCGATCAGGACGGCATCGATCCAAGCGTCCGCGATCGCTTCGCGGATGCCGGACTCATACACATTCTTTCGATATCCGGATTACACGTTGCCTTGATCGCGGGTGCGCTCACTGTGATTGCAAGTGCGATGCGTTTGCCGCGTGCTCCCGCTGCATTTGTCTCGTTGTTTCTTGTGCTGTTGTATGTGCTGGCACTTGGCGCTCCGCCACCCGCGGTTCGAAGTGCGATTATGCTCGCCACGGGAACTCTGGTGGCGCGATTGCAGCGGCCCGTGCATCCGTGGACGGCGCTTGCCCTTGGTGCGGTCGTTCCGACCTGGCGTCCCGACGTTGTGCTCGATCTCGGATGGCAGCTGAGCGTGTCCGGCATGGCCTCGCTTGTTGCCGCGCGCGCCATCATGAGTCGGGTGCGGCACAGTTCACCCGCCATGCCAAAACCGCGCGATTCCGTTGCGCGCAAACGCTTCCAGCGCGTGCAGATCGCCATCGTCGCGTGGCTCAAGCGGCTTGATGGCTGGCGCTGGACGCTCACACGTGAACTTTTTACAGGCACCATCGCAACCATTGTTACGGCACCAATTGTCTCGTGGTATTTTGGGCGTATCAGCATCATTGCTCCGCTGTCAAATATTGCGGCAAGTCCCGTGATTGCATTTCTGCAACCGGCGCTGTTTCTCGCGCTTGTGCTTGCTCCATGGCATGCCGTCGCAAAACTGGCAGCGGATGCCTGTATTGCGCCGCTGGCGATGCTTGACGCGATCGCTGCAAGATCGGCCAGCGTACCGCACGCAGCGTTGCACATCGCGCCCACCATGGTGGGCGCCGCCGCATTGGGAATCGCGACCGCGACAATCGTGCGCGCACCTGCTGCGCGACGACCGGCTCGTTATGTCATTGTGGCAATCGGGGCCGTATGTGTTGCTATGTGGTGGCCAACATTTTCGCGTGACAGCGGCGAAGTCGAATTGCACATGATGGATGTTGGACAAGGCGATGCCATCGCGATTCGCACGCCGAAGGGTCGATGGATTTTGTTGGATGCGGGCCGCAGTTGGAACGGCGGTGACGCAGGACGACGAGTGGTCGTTCCGTATGTGCGTCGACTTGGTGGTGAAATTGCGGCGTTTATTCTATCGCATCCGCATGATGATCATGTTGGTGGTGCGGCAAGTGTTGTGCAGGCGTTGCATCCGGCCACCTGGTGGGAGCCCGCATACGTTGGCACATCGCCCACGTATCGCAGTGCGTTGGTAGCCGTACAAGCGCAACACATTCCATGGCACCGTGCGCATCCAGGCGACACGTTGCGGATTGATGGCGTGTTGATTCGTGCGCTTGCGCCTGATTCCATGTGGACGCTCGCACAGACGGATCCGAATCTTGCGAGTGTCGTCGTTGCGGTGGAATACAAAAACGTGCGGTGGTTGTTTACGGGCGACGCGGAAATTGAAGAAGAGGAATGGTTGGTCAATCGATGGGGCAGTGCGTTGCAATCGAGTGTGCTCAAGGCGGGGCATCATGGCAGCAAGACAAGTTCTTCGGGTGTGTTTCTCGATGCGGTTCAGCCGTCGGTGGCGCTCGTGTCGGTGGGCGCCGACAACACCTATGGACACCCGTCGCCTTCCGTCATGGCGGAGTTCGAACGACGCGGCATTCAGGTCCTGCGTACCGATCGCGATGGACCGATTGTGGTGCGCACAGATGGCGTACGGCAACAGATTGAGACGCGTGCGGGAAAATGGAACGTTCCAACGCGCTAAGAGCAGGTGCATCAACAGGTTCGACCTTGCCTCGTTTTGGTGGGGCAGGCCACTTTGTGAAGCGCGCGTTTTGCGGTCGTGTTCTTCACCCGCAACGTGCGCTCCTCTTTGGTCGCCGCGTTATTCCTCAGGTGGCCTGTTCGCCCCAATCCTGGATCTCTTCCCGTGGTCAAACACACAGCGACGTCCGTTGTCACCATCGAGCGTTTTATCATCGAGGAAGAACGCCAGCACCCGGAAGCGACCGGCGAGCTGTCCGGCATTCTCTATGATCTCGCGCTCGCCGGGAAAATGATTGCCAACAAGGTGCGCAGCGCTGGACTGGCGGACATTCTGGGATCCGATGGCGACGTCAATGTGCAGGGCGAAGTGCAGCAGAAACTCGACGTGATTTCGAACGAGATCATCGTGAAAGCGCTTGATCACGGCGGTCGTTTGTGTGCGATGGCGTCGGAGGAAGAAGAAGGAATCATTCAGATTCCAGAGCGCTTCAAGATGGGCAAATACGTGTTGATGTTTGATCCGCTGGATGGATCATCCAACATCGACGTGAACGTGCCGGTTGGCACCATATTTTCTGTCTACAAAAAAATCACTCGTGGCGCGCGCGGGGAGATGGAAGACATGTTGCAACCGGGGCGACGCCAGGTTGCGGCGGGCTACGTCATCTACGGCAGCAGCACGATGATGGTGTATACCACGGGTCAGGGCGCGCATGGATTCACATTGGATCCGTCGATTGGTGAATTTTTGTTGACACATCCGCACATCAAGATTCCGGAAAGTGCGCGTTACTTGTCTGTCAACGATTCTTATGAGCAGGACTGGCCGGAGCCCACACGTGCACTGATGCGTCGCTATCGCGGACTTGACGGCAAACAGAAAGCGTTGAACGGGCGTTATGTGGGCTCACTGGTCGCGGACTTCCACCGCAATCTTCTGCACGGTGGTGTTTTCGCGTATCCGGCCAACGCCAAGTCGCCGCAGGGCAAGCTTCGCTTGCTGTACGAGGCAAATCCGTTGGCGTTCATCGCGGAGCAGGCCGGTGGACGCGCGACCGATGGAAACCGCGACATCCTGCATATCGAGCCAACGCAACTGCATCAGCGCACGCCGCTTTTTATCGGCAGCAAGAAGGAAGTCGACATCGTTTCGGAATTCGGCATTCCGGCCCCTCCCACCATCGTTGAGCGGCGCAAGGGTGCGCGTGACGAGGGATCTTCACCGAAATCCGACGCCGCGTAACACCGGCAGCGTGACGCTGGCGCCATTGCACACCGATCACAAGTCGGCGTACGCGTGCGCATGTTTTAGCTTGTAGGCCATGTCTTCTTCCGAACGCCTCTCGCCTTCTGGCATTCCGCTTCCCGTCGCCGCCAAACCAGGTGATGGGCAAATCGACTACGACACCGACCTGGGCGATCCGGGCAAGTATCCGTTCACGCGCGGCGTACAGCCCAGCATGTATCGCGGGCGTTTGTGGACGATGCGCCAATACGCGGGATTCGGAACTGCCAAGGCCACGAACGAACGCTTCAAGCTGTTGTTGGCCGCCGGTCAAACGGGGCTGTCGACGGCGTTCGATTTGCCAACGCAAATGGGAATTGATTCCGATTCGCCGCGTTCGCGTGGTGAAGTTGGACGTGTTGGTGTGGCCATTGATACGGTGGAAGATCTGGCCATTCTGTTCGACGGTATTCCGCTGGACACCGTTTCGACCAGTATGACGATCAACTCGACGGCGTCAACGCTATTGGCGATGTACATCGTTGTGGCCGAAGAAAATGGTATTCACCGCGACAAGCTGTCAGGCACGACGCAGAATGACATTCTCAAGGAATACATTGCGCGCGGCACGTACATCTATCCGCCGGCGCCATCGCTTGCACTGACCGCTGAAACATTTCGTTTTTGCGCGAAAGAGGTACCGCAGTGGAATCCGATTTCAATTTCGGGCTACCACATTCGCGAAGCCGGCAGCACCGCCATTCAGGAAGTGGCGTTCACGTTTGCGGATGCACTGGAGTACGTGAAGTGCGGTGTTGACGCGGGGCTTTCAGTCGACGCCATCGCACCACGGTTGTCGTTCTTTTTTGCTGCGCACAGTGACTTGTTCGAAGAGGTCGCAAAGTTTCGCGCCGCGCGTCGTTTGTGGGCGCGTTTGCTGCGCGAACGTTTTGGCGCAAGTGATGCGAGTTGCCGTTTGCGGTTTCACACGCAGACCGGTGGCGTGACACTCACTGCCCAACAGCCGCAAAACAACATTGTGCGCGTTGCAATTCAAACGCTCGCCGCAACACTGGGCGGTACGCAGTCCCTGCACACCAACGGCTACGACGAAGCGTTGGCGCTTCCAACCGCCGAAGCCGCGACGCTCGCATTGCGTACGCAGCAGGTGGTTGGTTACGAGAGCGGCATCGCAAATACGGTCGATCCGCTGGCTGGCAGCTGGTACGTGGACAAACAAGATTGAAGCGGGCGCGCTTGATCTCATCAAACGTGTCGATGAGCAGGGCGGTGCGGCCGAGTCAATTCGCAATGGCTTTCCGCAGGATGAAATCGCGCGCAGCGCTTACGAATATCAGTTGCGCGTTGAATCCGGCGAAACTGTGGTGGTTGGTGTAAACAAATTCGGCGACGGCAAAGCTCCACCAGTAATTCCCGCGCCAAACTTTGGAGAGCTCGAGCGCGATCAGGTTGCGGCGCTCGCGCGAATCAAAGCATCGCGCGACAACGGTGCGGTGCAATCGACGCTGCGAACACTGGGCGAAGCAGCGCCAACATATTTGCCATCGCACAGTGGTGCGCGCGCTGAACTGATGCCGCTCGTTATTGATGCGGTGCGTGCGCGTGCGTCCGTCGGAGAAATTGCAGACACGCTCGAGAAAGTGTGGGGTCGCCACAACGCCGGCGGTTGACGGCGGACTTTGCGGACCAGTCGGCGCCGATTTGAGCGGTGCCGGCTTCGACGGAGTGCCGAGTTTGTTTACGGTTCGTTTAACCGACGAACTGCCGTCGGACACAACGGACTGGACGGACTTGACGGAGGACATCGGCTTGAAGTGAAGCTCGGCGATGACTCCGACTGAGTCACCTTTTTTGATTGGAACTGCACGTGCCAATTCGAATTCTGGTTTGCGTCAATCTCAGGGAGCTTCACGCAGCAATTTCCAAACAACGGTACATGATGGAATTCGTTGGGCGCCGTTCGCTGCTTCGCAGCTGTCCGTCCAGTCCGTCAAGTCCGTGGTGTCAGAAGGCAGTTGAATCGGTTAACGATCTTGCACGGCAACTTAATCCCTGTCGAAGACTCGTAAACGTTTCCGAAGAATCCGTAGCGTCCGACGGCAGTTCGTCGGTTAGCGATCTCAACGCCGCGCGCACGCAGTAGCAATTAAGCCGCAACACGCAATGTCCACGAATCACCGGAGCTGATTGTACTCCACCTGTCTGTTCTGTCATGCATCACTCGGCACCAACGAATCGATTGAGAAGTTTCCGATCGGAAAACGTCTCGCATTCGACGCCGCGAAAGGTCGGCTGTGGGTCGTGTGCGGAAAATGCGATCGATGGAATCTCTCGCCGCTCGATGAACGTTGGGAAGCAATCGACGAGGCCGAGCGTGCGTATCGTGACACCAGGAAACGCGTAACAACTGATCACGTTGGACTCGCGCGATTGCGCGATGGAACAGATCTCATTCGTATTGGCGAACCGTTGCGGCCTGAGTTCGCGGCGTGGCGGTATGGAAGTTCTTTCGTTCGTCGCTGCCAACGGGAACTGCTGGCTGGCGCCGCTCTGGGTGCGGGTGCGGTCGCAGCAATGGCACTCGGTGCCTCGGCGTATGGCCCGGGAATCGTGGGCGGCGGTGCGGCGCTCAGTTTGCAGCTGTTCAGCAAACGCGGGCTGTTCAAACCGGGTGTACGGCTGCGCGGGAATGACGGCACATTGGTGCGAGTGACCGGATTGATGGTAGAAATCAGTTCAATTATCAGAAAGCCGAACTCCGAATATTCGGTGAACGTGATGCGACGTACGGAGCATTCAAATGGACCGTTGGCCTGGCTCAAGGGCCGTCCGCTTCAACTCGCCAGCGCACCGTATCTACCGGTGCGCTTCACAGGCGAATCGGCAAATCGGGCGCTCAGCACCCTGATGGCGACGATCAATCGTTTCGGCGGTGGATCAACGCAGATCGCCCGTGCCCTCGAAGTGGTTGAGAAGCGGGGATCATCGCCAGACTTATTGATTTCGAAATTTACGAGTGAAGAACTGGCGCCTTCGCGCCGAGCGACGAAGGATGCGTCAATCGAGCTCCTTCTGCTGACTGAGCTTCCGCCCCACGTACGCCTCGCCCTCGAAATGTCCCTCCACGAAGACTCCGAGCGCCGAGCCCTCGAAGGCGAACTGCACGAACTCGAGCAACGCTGGAAAGAGGCAGAAGAAATTGCCGCCATTTCCGATTCTCTGTTTCTCGCTCCCAAAGGCGACGCCGCCAGCGATTGAACGGCACCTCTCACTCGGGTAACTTTCGCAGCTCGCACCGACCACGTCCAAGTAGCGCATCCATGCCGACTTACGAGTTTCGCCTTCCCGATGGCACGATCATCGAGAAGATGTTCAAAATGTCCGAAGTCCCAGACAGCATCCCCAATCCCAACGGGGACGGCGAAGCTGTGCGCATTATCTCCGGAGGCGCCGGCCTGCTGTTCAAGGGAACAGGCTTTTACATCACGGACTACGGCAAAGACGGCAAAAAGGACCAGCGTTCCGGTGCGAACGAAAGCGCCGCATCACTCTCGTCCGCCAAAAGCGAAAGCAAAGGCGAAACGAAGTCTGAAGGTGCGAAGCCGGCCGCTGCTCCAGCGTCACCCAGCGCAACGCCCTCAAGTCCCTCATCGGGCTCGTCCGGCGGATCGTCCAGCAAGGGAGATTCGTGAGTCAGGCCGACGCGTTACGCGCCGAAGTTACCCGTTCAGCCATTGCTCTCGGTGCGCCCGCTGATGTAGCGGTCGTCCTGGAACGTCCGCGCGAAGCAAGTCACGGCGACTGGTACACGAATGCCGCCATGACGCTCACAAAAGTGCTCGGCAAAAAGCCACGCGAAATCGCGGAAGCGCTGATTGCCGGAATGCAGATGGATTCCGTCGGCGTGACAAGTGCCGAAATCGCGGGCCCTGGGTTCATCAACTTTCGACTTGATCCCGGATTTCAGGCGCGCGGTTTGTTGCAGATTCTTGGCGCACCTGAAAAGTGGGGACGCAGCAATTCCGGTAACGGCCAGCTCGTGAACGTCGAATTCGTTTCGGCTAATCCAACGGGCCCGCTGCACGTTGGGCATGGACGTCAGGCAGCGTTGGGCGACGGCATTGCCACGCTGCTCGAATACACCGGCTGGAACGTCTCGCGCGAATTTTATTACAACGACTCCGGTGTGCAGATCGCGAATCTCGCACTGAGTCTACAGGCACGCGTGCGCGAGATCGGCGGCGCTGAATTGCAAATCCCCGAAGGCGGTTATCACGGCGAATACATTCGTGAAATCGCGGAACGGTACGTTGCGGAAAATCCGTCGGATAAAGCAGGCAATGATCTCGACGCGTTGCGCATCTTTGCGGTTGCCGCGTTGCGCCACGAGCAGGATCTCGATCTGCAGGCGTTTGGCGTCAAGTTCAACACGTATTATCTCGAGAGCTCG
>JBDTTO010000014.1:0-14858 GCA_039930585.1 Gemmatimonadaceae bacterium | reverse complement strand
AAACACATAGGCCGTGTAGCGTTTGCCGTTTGCTTCGTGCGTGAAGCGTTGCTGTCCACCGAGATCGTACGCCAGCAGACCGCGTAACTCCGGCGGCAGATATTCCGGATTGCGCGGCAGACGCGCGCCTACGGCTTCATCAAGCAATACGGCAACCTGGTACGTCGCTTGCTGGCCGACAAACAGTGTCTCCGGCGAAACGGCCGCATGAAAATCAACGAGGCGACTGGGATCAACGCGAACGCGCCGAAGAATCGACGGAGCCTGCGCGCTCAATGGCAACGATGCGCAAGCGAACAGCATCGCTGTCGCACAAACCGCGGCGAGGCGATGCATTACCGAATTTGCTGACCATGCGTGCGTTCCCGCGAATCCGAAAACGTTCACCAGTCTTTGCCACCCGGCGGAGGCGTGTGTCCTTGTTTCTGTTTCTTGCCCTGCACGTCACGTTCTTCGCGCGCCGCGCTGTTCAATAAGGCCTCTGCCTGTTTGGGATCCAGCGCACCTGGGCTGGGTTTGGGCTTTGCATCTTCGGGTGATTGCGGTTTTTGGTCGTTGGATCCGCCACCACCGCCCGCCGGCGGAGGCGGTTTACGCAACGCGAGTTCGTAGTTCCACTTCGCATCCACGTCAGTCGGACGTTCCGCGAGATACGACTTGTACGCGGCCAGTGCATCACCCAATTGTTTCGCGGACGCCGGATTATCAGGTTCGCGCCCCTGCTTGAGTTGCGACAATCCGGCATTGAACCGTGAACGCATGCGCACTTCGCCGGTCGCCTCACGACGAACCTGTTCAAGCAACTCTGTTGCGGGCGTCAATGAATCCGCGGCCAGTAATGCGGAGCCGAGATTGTATCGGGTGGAGGTGCTGGAATCGCCTTCGGCAAACTGTTTTTTCAGTGCCGCGATGGCGCCGGGAATATTGCCGTCGGCGATGAGCGCGGCGGCATCAGGATTCTTCGCGCACGAAACGATTGTGAATGGCGCGAGAACCGCGAGCAAGACCACAACTTGAGCGGCTTTCATCGTGTTACCTCGGAATTCTCTTTCGATTTCCTGGCCTTGCGAGGAACCGCGCGTGAACCACGCTCCGCACGCAAGCTGTCAAACAGCAATAGCAATAATGCCGGCAGCAGCAACCAGATGAACCGCGGTACATGATCTTCACGTGCATCGACTACACGACGCGCGGTGCGCAGTGAACGCAGTGCGCCGCGAATTCGCGCGGCTTTATCCGAAACATCCGCCGCGACAAACGAGCCATCAGCCGCATCGGCCGCCGCCTTGAGCGTCTTCGGATCGTACTTCGTAATGACGATCTGTCCCTGATCGTCACGCTTTTCCTTGATCTCGCTGCCTTCGCGAATCGGAATCGTCGATCCTTTCTCCGTGCCGAAACCAACGGTGACGAGACTGACGCCCTTTTGTCCCGCTTCTTTTGCCGCGGCTTGCACATCTTCCAACGGTTCGAACGATTCACCGTCACTCATCACGATGAGCGCGCGATCAGCGCCGCCGTCGCTGGAAAGCAGCAACTCTGTTCCCTGACGAATTGCGCGCGACAACGAACTGCCCGCTTGCCCAACCACCGACGGATCAAGGTTGTCAAGAAACAGTTCAATCGCACCGTCATCGCCAGTGAGCGGCGTGAGGATGTAACTGCGTCCGGCAAACGCAATCAACGCCACGCGATCCGCACGTGACATGGCGCGCAACCGTCGCACTTCCTGCTTCATGTGTTCCAATCGAGACGGACGATCATCGGTCGCGGTCATCGACAGCGACGCGTCCAGCGCGATCGCCATATCAATGCCCTGTCCACTCACTGCGCCGCGCGCCAATCCCCATCGCGGACCCGAGAGTGCGAGGCCCAGGAGCATTGTCACGCCCAACAGGCGCGCAGTGCGCCACGGATTCTGGAAGTTGACGTTGCCCAACAACCGCGCGGTCGCGCCCGCGTCGCCGTAGCGCGCAAGACGTTTCGTACGTTGGCGATCGCGCCATCCAAGCAGCGCGAACACCAGCAGCGGCAACACGATGCCAAACGCAAGCGCCCAGGTTGAATCAAACACCAGTGCTGGAAAGCGACTCATACGTACACCGCCACAAGACTTTGCGCGTTGGTCATGGAAGCACTCCGCGCCAGGCGAGGATCAGCAACTCCATCATGAGCAAAGCGATCGCAAAACCCAGCGGCCAGCGATATTGCTCGGTGTAACGCACATACGACTTTGAACTGACAGCCGAGCGTTCCAGGCGATCAATCTGTTCGTAAATGTTCTGTAAGGCTTCGGCATCGCGTGCGCGGAAATATCGGCCACCAGATGCCGTCGCAATTTCCGTCAACAACGCTTCGTCAATTTTCACCGGCCGATTTTCGTAGCGCAAACCAAAAAGGCCGCGACCAATCGGAACCGGGGCCATGCCTTCGGTTCCGACACCAATCGCGTAGATACGAATACCGAACGCGGCCGCTGCCTGCGCGGCAGTGCGTGGGTCCGTCGCGCCGCGATTGTTTTCGCCGTCAGTCAGCAACACCATCACGCGCGAACGCCCCGGCGCATTACGCAGACGATTGGCCGCAGTCACAATGGCAGTACCAATCGCAGTTCCGTCTTCCAACTGTCCAGGCTGCAAGTTGTCGATCGCGGCAAGCACCACCGGATAATCCGTGGTGAGCGGAACCTGCGTGAGCGCTTCGCCTGAGAATGCAATCAGTCCAACACGATCGTTTGTTCGACCCAACACGAACCGTTTGACTTTTTCCTTCGCCACTTCCAAACGATTCTGTGGCTGAAAATCCTCGGCTAACATTGACGACGAAATATCGACCGCCAACGCGATGTCGATGCCTTCACGATCAATATTCTGTGCGCGCGCGCCTGAGCGCGGTTGCGCCATCGCAATCAAGAGTGCGGCAACTGCAAGCGTCCGCAACCACGGCGCGATTCGGACAAACGGTCGACCAGTCTGAGGACCAGCGACCAATGCTGCGGCACGTGAGAACGGAATCGCGGGCAAACGTTGCCGTTGACGACGCCGCCACAACGGCCACAGTGGAAGGACCAACAACAGCAACAGAATCCACGGGCGCGCGAAGTTGAGTCCTGTTGACGCCAGGAAGTCCAACGCGAGCCCGTTGAGTTTGAGCGAGTCGAGTGCTGACAGCGATGGCAACGATTGCATCACGCAGCCTCCGACTTGCCGCGGCGCGATTCAACGCGCGCTTTCTCTTCGGCCTCTTGTCGATCGCTCGACGCCTTTTTGCGATCCTCTCGCTTCTTCGCGCGTTCTTGCGCCTTCTCAGCAGCGCGTCGCGCTTGCTCTGCCTGCTCAATCGCGGACACAACACCGCGCGCTTCGAGCGCCAGCTCTCGCGCGTGCGCGCCAGACACGGGCAGTCGGCCAAACTTGATGGCATCCCCTTCGACAAGCAGCGGCTGCAACTGTTGTGTAGGCACGCGTGAATCGGGCGCAACCGCAATCAGCAGTTCGTCCGACGTGAGCGCCAAACTCGCCTGCGGAACACGCACGCTCAAATAGGTGCGCAACACTTCCAGCGCGAGCGCGACGAATCGTCCTTGCTCGCCCGACTCATTGAGCGCCAGGCGATCAAGACGTTGGAAGTCACGCTCCGCGCGCGCAAATGGATCAAGATCGAGCGCGCGAATCTTCTTTTTGCGCGAACGAATCAGCAACCACGCGAGAAGTGCCAGCAACAGCAAAACCAGCGCCGGCCACCACACTTCCCACCACGGCACTACGCGCGGAAATAAATCTTTCGCGGGTTTTGGCACATGCAACGACGTATCCGCCGGCAACACCGATTGGACAAATAACGACGGCGCTTCAAACGGAACGACCGATTCGTTGTTGTCCACGCGCACTTTGATATCCGGCAACGCAATCTTGACCGCGCCCATGCCCCACACCGTCATGTCGTATTCGGCGGTCTCGCGGCGTACGGCGCCGTTTTCGGTGCCAGTCACGCGCACATCGCTGCGCATGGTGAAAGGCGCAGTGGAATCTGTCGGTGTTGGCCAGGCAACGCGTGCACCCGCCGGCACTTCAATTGTTACCGTCAGAATAAACGGATCACCCACCTGCACGGTGTCGGGCGTCAGTGCGGATCCAATGCGAAACGGTTTCGCTGTCGTCGGCACTGCCTGCGCGCTGACGGATTGTGTTACGCAAAACGCGCTCGCCGCAATCGCCGCGAACACAAGCGCTCGCGCACTCGCAACCAATCGGGACGCCGCACGCGCCGATCCGTTCAACGTCAACGAAAACATCAACGTGTCAGGTCTCGCTGCGATTCGACGCGGCCTGCATTCCCGGCTTTGTGCGCCGGAACGCCGTGGACGGGCGTTAATCCAGGTTGGCCCGGAATTGCAACGTGTGCGCGATGATGTTCCGGCCTGACCGTAGTCAAATTGCTCGCGGCGTCTCCAAGCGAACCACGTGGTCCGGTTCGAACCGCACCGTGCGGACGTCGGGCACGTGCGCGAAAAAATGCGAGCAACGCGTCAACGTAGCCATGTTCGGTATGCACAATGATTTCGTCGAGCCCCAGCCGGCCAAACAGTTTGCGCCGCACGAGATCATCGGACATCACGCGATCACTGAAAGCCCTGCGAACTTTGGGATTGCTCGTATCGATTTCGATGCGTTCGCCGGTTTCCGGATCTTCCAGGCGCGCGAGTCCAACATTCGGCAACTCACGTTCAGCCGGATCTTCGAGCGTAACGGCAATGACATCGTGACGCTGTGCAATGCGCGCGAGCGGACGTTCCAATTCCGACGAAAGAAAATCCGAACAGAAAAACACAACCGCGCGATGCGTGAGCAGCTTTGACAATCGATCTGTTGCAACTCCGATGTCAGTGCCCCGTCCCTGCGGTTCTACGGTCATCAAATCGCGAATTAAACGCAACGCATGCTTTCGTCCTTTGCGCGGCGGCAGCGCATGCTCAATACGATCGGTAAACATCAGCAACCCAACACGATCGTTATTGCGCACGGCGGCCAATGCCAGCACGCCTGCCATCTCAATGGCCAGTTCATGCTTGAATCGCGGACGCGTACCAAATTGCGAAGATCCAGACAGATCAATCGCCAGCATCACGGTCAGTTCACGTTCTTCGACGTATTGCTTGACGAACGGACGACCCATACGCGCCGTGACATTCCAGTCAATCGTGCGCACCTCGTCACCCGCCTGATACTCGCGCACCTCGGCGAACTCCATTCCCTGTCCCTTGAACAGCGAGCGGTATTCTCCAGCGAAACTCGAGTCCATGAGACGACGCGTGCGCAGCTCGAGGCGGCGTACCTGTCGTAACACATCGGCCGATGCGACTTCCAGCGGCGATGCGACGTTATTGCTCACGGAGTTTCGACAGCCGCCAGAAGTCGTTCGACGATCGTGTCGCTGGTGACACCTTCAGCGTCCGCTTCAAACGACGTCAATACACGATGGCGCAACACGTCGGGCGCAATCGCTTTCACATCATCGGGCGTGACAAACGCACGACCGCGCAGAAACGCATGCGCGCGTGACGCCTGCGCCAACGCGATGGTTGCACGTGGGCTCGCGCCAAATTCGATCAACGCCGTGAGATCGGCTGCACCAACATCGGCCGGTTGCCGCGTCGCATGTACGAGATCGACGATGTAATCGACAATCCGATCATCCATGTACAGCTCGGAAATGCGATGACGCGCTTCCATCAGCATGACGGGATCGGCCACCGCCTTCACATTGATTTTCTCGCCGCCCGCCATGCGTCGGAGAATTTCTTTTTCTTCGACGCGCGTTGGATAACCAACGCGCAACTTCATCATGAAGCGATCCACCTGCGCTTCGGGCAACGGATACGTGCCTTCCTGCTCAATGGGATTCTGCGTTGCCAATACAAGAAATGGTTCGGCCAACGGATACGTTGTGCCGCCAATCGTTACCTGCTTTTCCTGCATTGCTTCGAGCAACGCCGCCTGTACTTTCGCGGGCGCGCGATTGATTTCGTCCGCCAGAATAATGTTCGCGAATATGGGGCCGTGCTTGACGCGAAATTCACCTGTTGGCTGATCAAAGATTTGTGTGCCAACCACGTCGGCCGGGAGCAAATCCGGAGTGAATTGAATGCGCTGAAACGACGTGCTTACGGTTTCGGCAAGCGTGCGCACCGTCAAAGTTTTTGCGAGCCCTGGCACACCTTCGAGCAACACGTGACCGCCCGTGAGAAGGCTGATCAGCAAACGCTCCACCATGTACTCCTGCCCGACGATGCGCTTCGCGACTTCGTGCGAAACACTCTGTACCAGGGCCGCGTCGTTCGACGCAGCGACGGCTGTGGTCACGCTGTTGCTCCCTGAATCTCTCGGTGGGTGATGCCTGCCCGATCGCTCGTCCGGGTCGCTATCACCCGAACGATCGCGCGCATGAGCATCGGAATTTCACAGAATACCCCACAAACGTGCAGGGTGCTCCTCAAATGGTGCGGTTCGAACGGACGGGACGCGCGCTAGCGGGCCAGAGCGATGGTCTCGAGCAGAGACCGCTCCTTTGGCGTCAATGCACGGGACATTCCAACCGCCAACTCCCCTAGTCGAATAGGGCCAAAACGCGTGCGCACCAGTCGCTCAACTTCGAGTCCCAATGCGACGCAAAGACGACGAATTTCGTGCGTGCGCCCTTCGGCGATGGTCACCTCGAAAGCCCAGCGTCGATTGCCAAGTGGCGTTGCCGAAACATCACGCGGCATAACCAGCCCATCTTCCAAATCGACACCACGCCGAGCGGCTTTGACGGCCGATGCAGCGTCGCCGCGCACTGTGGCTACGTAAGTACGTTCGACTTCGCTGCTGGGATGGGTGAGCGCATGCGCCGCCGCACCATCCGTGGTGAGCAACATCACTCCCTCTGTCATGAAGTCGAGGCGACCCACATACGTCAGCCCCGGGACGTTTTCGACCAGATCAAAAACCGTCTGTCGCCCCTCGGGATCCTTACGCGTGGTCATGATGCCGGCCGGCTTGTTGAGCACAAACCAGCGCTGCGTGGTGGTCACGCGTGCGACCGGCGCGCCATCCAATGTGATGACGTCCTTTGCGGGATCAATGACTTGGCCAATCACCGCCACTTCGCCATTGACCCTGATACGGCCCTCCGCCACCAGTCGATCGGCCTCACGACGCGATGCAAGGCCCGCACGCGCAACGGCACGTTGGACACGCATCGGTTCTGCGGGCGTTCCTTTCTTTGGCGATCCGCCGTGATCGCGTCCCGCGGTTCCGTCGCGCGGTGCACCGTTTTTTGATGTGCGCGGCGCGCCACCGCGAGACTTGCCGCCACCACGCGGCGGACGTCCGCCACTCTCGCTCATTCGGCGCCTGCAGTAACCGCGGCAATCGAGGTCGAGGGTTCTGTGCCTGGCGCAATCGCGGCAGCACCTGCACCGCGCAACGCAATCGCCAGTTCGTCAGCGCGTGGCAATTCTTCGAGATGCCGGAGCGCAAACTGTTCGAGGAACTGTGAAGTCGTGCCGTACAACAGCGGACGACCAATACCTTCGCTACGACCAACCACATCAATGAGTCCGCGCTCATGCAACGACTTGAGTACGGAGCCCACTTGCACACCGCGAATTTCTTCAACTTCGGCGCGACCGATTGGCTGGCGATATGCAACGATGGCCAGTGTTTCGAGTGCTGCTGCAGACAATCGCTGCGGACGAACCGCGACCTGCGCGCGCTCGATTGCTTCAGCAAATTCGGCGCGTGTGAGGATCTGCCAACCGCCGCCTTGTTCAAGCAGTTCGACACCGTGTCCGCCGATGTCGTAGTGCTCGCGCAATTCATCCAGCGCCGACGAAACCGCGGCCGGACTGGATTCGGGTTCAAGTGTGCCCAGCGCCTCCAGCGTCAGCGGACGGGAGGCGGCGAACAGGGCGGCTTCAAGCAGCTTCGCTAACGGCGTCACGACGAATCTCCACGTTGGAAAAAGGCACGGCCTGCGCAACGCGCAGCTCACCGAGCTTCGCCATTTCCAACAGAGCCAGTAGAACAGAAAGCACCTGCCACGGTTCGGCGTCGCGACCAATCAGGTCGGACCAGCGTGCCTGGCGGCGCAGAGCGAGAATAGAACGAATGGTAGTCATGGCGCCCAGCACGTCCAATGAACGCGGAATGACTTCGTGCAGTGTTGGCTCGTGAGCGGTCCGCAGCACGCGATCAACCGCGGCCAGCAGTTCGCTGAGTGTGAGCGACAGCGGAACGACAGTCATGGCCTGCTCAGTAGCCTGCGGAATCCAACTGCGCGAGAAACGATGGCGGCGCTCTTCACCACGACGTTCGAGCACGTCCACGACTTCGCGCATCTGTTGGTACTCGAGCAAACGACGAACGAGTTCGGCGCGTGGATCTTCCCACGTGTCCATGCCTTCGCCCCGCGGCAACAACATTTGTGCCTTGATGCGCAGCAAGCGCGCCGCCATCTCGAGATAGTCCGCCGCTTCATCAAGACCAAGGCCGCTGATGCGCGCCAGGAATTGCTCGGCGATGCGTGCAATCGGAATGTCGTAAATGTCGAGCTGCTCGTCGCGAATAAGCGAAAGCAACAGGTCGAGCGGACCGGTAAAATGGGCCAGCTCGACAACAAACGGCGTGTGGTCCGGATCGGCCAGCCGATTGTCGAGCATTCGGTTGTGCGGGTTACGTAGAGGCGCGATCACGTGGAGAATGGATTGGGAAGCATGTAAGGCCCGATCAGTTGGTACAGCTTATCCATGGCAATGAAGATTGGCGTGAACCACGCGTTCAACAGCCCTTTGCCAAAGTACAGAAGTGCGAACAGCAAGAGAAACCCAACCGTCGCGAGGCGCTGATACAAAATCGCCAGGCGAATCGGTAACAGATATTTGAAAACGTGCGAACCATCCAGCGGTGGCAGCGGAATCAGATTGAAGAGTGCCAGGACCAGATTGAGCGCAACACCCTGCACAAGCATGAGCTGGAGGATGGCCAACGGTTGTGCGATCGCGCCGGCAGAGCGCCCAAGCAGGCCAACAAGAATCACCAGCGGTACACAGATGGCCGCGATGCACAGATTCGTGAAAATTCCGGCCAACGAGACAATGATGTCGCCACGCCGATAATTCACGTAGTTGGCGGGATTCACGGGCACCGGCTTGGCACCGCCAAATATCGGCAATCCAGCTACCGCCAGCGAGATAGGCAGGATCACCGTCATGAACGGGTCTATGTGCTTGGCGGGATTGAACGTTAGCCGCCCCAGATCCAGAGCAGTCGTGTCACCCTGCTTGAGCGCCGCATACCCATGCGCGTACTCGTGCGCCACCATGGAAAAGAGGAGCACGGGTGCAGCGATGAGGAAGCTGTTCAGGTCAAATGCCACGGGCAGGGGCAATCGGTAGGTACCGGCGAACTTCCCGGGCGTGGCTGTCAGATTTGACCGCCGTGATTGCAAGCAAGTTATGCCGGGCTACAGGGGGTGTCAAAAGGGGCGGCCCACTGTTTTTCCCAAGGGCTTCGCTTGACATAACTGCAGGGTGCCCGGTACTTTACGGATCTGTGGTACCCGGGCTCTTTCCCGCGGTGCCGGCGCATGTACCCTTCGCGCCATTTTACTCGGGATCGCCGGTCTGCGACAGCCGGTCCCATCAGCCAAACGTTGGAGATAGTCTCAGTGCCGAATATCAAGTCGTCCAAGAAGGATATGCGCCGGTCACGTGTAGCGGCGGCGCGCAACAAAGCGCAGCGTTCCGCTCTTCGTTTGTCCGTCAAGCGCGCCAAGGCGACTGCGGCAAAGCCTGAAGACAAGACGGACGCAATCAGTATGCTCGATCGCTCGGCCCGCAAAGGCCTGATTCACCGCAACACCGCGGCGCGTCAGAAGAGCAAGATGATGAAGGCGAAAGCCGCGGCGTAACCGTCGCAGCTGTCGAACAACAGAAGGGCCGAGATCACTGAGATCTCGGCCCTTTGTGTACCGTCCAACCAAACCGTGACTTGGCACGGACTCAAGCAACTCGAGGCGGTGGAGCGACGGTGATCAGTCGGATCAACTCTGCCGATTCAATCTCTCGACAATTGCCTCAGCGTCGTACACGCATCCGCCCCAGCATCCTCCACTCGCGTCCTGCAACGCGGCCCAGAGTCGGGTATCCAGCGGAAGTTTGGGATCGGGCGCGAGGTCAGGATGTTTGCTGCGAGCGGCAAGTTCAATGGCGCCGGCTTGTACTGACGTTGGTTGCGAGAACGATCCAACGAAATCGACGGATCCCGTTAGACGCGCGCGATCAATTTCAATACGAACAATATCTCCATCGCGCAGTTTGCCAATTGGACCGCCCGCCAATGCTTCGGGACTGACGTGTCCGATGCACGCACCAGTTGAAACGCCTGAGAATCTTGCGTCGGTAATCAGCGCAACGTGTTTACCAAATGGCAGAAACTTGAGCGCAGAAGTGAGTTGATATGTCTCCTCCATGCCGCTTCCCATTGGTCCGCGGCCGGCGAGCACCAATACATCACCAGCGACAATGCTGCCGTTCTTGATTGCTTCAATTGCATCAGGTTCGCGAAAGAAAACTTTCGCTGGTCCTTCGTGACGATAAATGCCGTCACTACCAACAACTTCTGGCGCAATTGATGTCGCTTTGATTACCGAACCCAGTGGCGCGAGATTGCCTCGCGGAAACACGACCGTGCTCGTAAGTCCCCGTTCGCGCGCACGATCGCGCGACATGATCACATCGTCCGCATCGACACCGTCTTGTTCCTTCAAGAGTTCACGGAATCGCGCGCGCCGCTCAGAGTGTTCCCACAACTCCAACTCATCACCCCACGAACGGCCGGTTACTGTCATCGCATCTAGATGCAGCAGATTCAGGGATCGTAAGTGCAGCATCACCTCAGGCACGCCGCCTGCGAGAAACACACGAACAGTCGGATGATGTTGCGGACCGTTCGGCAGTGCATCGACGATGCGTGACACGCGGTGATTGATCGCGATCCAATCTTCCACACGTGGACGGGGTAAACCGGCGGCATGAGCAATGGCCGGAATGTGCAGCAACAAATTTGTTGAACCGCCAAATGCTGCGTGTACAATCATCGCGTTCTCAATTGACTGCGACGTGACGATGTCGCGCGACATACGACCATTCTCTTCCAACGCGAGCAACGCCGCCGCCGAACGACGTCCCATGTCCAACCACACGGGCTGCCCCGATGGAGTGAGTGCACTGTGCGGCAATGCAAGTCCCAGTGCTTCAGCCACGACCTGTGAGGTTGCAGCAGTTCCCAGGAACTGGCATCCACCGCCTGGTGACGCGCATGCGCGACAGCCGAGTTCCGCGGCTTCCTGCAATGTGACAAGGTTGTGAGCGTATCGTGCACCGAGTGTTTGCACGGAGCCGGCATCTTCACCGTTGTCGGCGGGAAGTGTGACGCCGCCTGGTACAACAACGCACGGGAGGTCTGGCAGTCCTGCAAGCGCCATCAGCATTGCGGGTAGACCCTTATCACATGTCGCGATACCTAACACACCGCGACGCGTTGGCAACGATCGCGCGAGTCGCCGAAACAAAACGGCCGCGTCGTTGCGATACGGGAGCGAATCGAACATGCCGGTAGTTCCCTGCGTGCGTCCGTCGCACGGATCAGAGCAATACGCGGCAAACGGAATTCCACCCAGTTCGCGAATTTCTTCGGCGGCTACGCGAACGAGTTCGGCGATTTCCCAATGACCTGTGTGAAATCCAAGCGCAATTGGCTGACCATCGGGACTGCGTACCCCGCCCTGCGTTGACAAAATCAGAAATTGCTTACGCCACAATTCTTCGGGCTTCCAACCCATACCGGCATTCTGCGTCAGTCCAAAAATGTCACCACTTGGACTATGGCGTAGCATGTCGTCAGTAAGCGGCAGACTTCCTGCGGGTCCTGCCGTTTTTGACTTGATGTGGTATATGTCGGTCATGAAACGCTACACGAGAGCCACGGTATTTCGCAGCGTGCCGATTCCGGAAATGGAAATCGCGACGACATCATTGCGTCGGAGCGTGAAGTCGTCCGGAGGCACAACGCCTGTACCCGTCAGCAACACAGCCCCTTTTGGAAACGTTTGTGAACGAAACAAGTAGTCCTGCAATTCGGCAAAGGTTCGTTTAATGCGTGACGCACGAGTGTCTCCGACAAAAACTTCCTTGTCCTCGCGTTCAATTGTTATCGAAATTGTCCAGCGACGCGCGGCTGCTTCAGTTCCGCCAACAACGATGAACGGCCCCAACGCGCACGAACGATTGTAGATCTTGGCTTGCGGCAGGTACAGCAAGTTTTCGCCTTCGATGTCACGCGAACTCATGTCGTTGCCAATTGTGTAACCAGCCAACAGGCCGCGTGAGTTGAATACGAGGGCCAACTCCGGTTCTGGCACGTTCCACTTCGCGTCGCGACGAATGCCAACTGCTGAATCAGGATCGGCCACCTTGTGCGCCATCGATTTGAAGAACAGCTCAGGACGTTTGGCGACGTACACGCGATCGTACGCGCTGGCACTGAACTCTGACTCGTCCATGCGCGCGGCCTTGCTGCGGAGATATGTCACTCCGGCGGCCCACACTTCCTGTTCGTCAACAGGCGCCAACAACTGCACTTCGGTCAATTTATGCTTTGGCAACTTCTCGCGAGAGAGTCGGACAAGGGACTTTGCCAACGTGTTGTCTTCGAGCAGTTCGTCAAGGCGCTGCACGCCTCCGGAAGAAAGATCGATGACACTCTTTTCTTCGCGCGTTAACAGTCCAACACGGGCCGAGATATCAGCAGTCGCACGTTGACGCGTCGATTTGTTTTGACCAACAGCGTGAAATCGGCAAAGCTTCATGCAGCGCTCTCTGCTGACGTGGAATCGAGTGACGTAACCGGATCTAGCATCAACCACGCAACAGCCGCAACTCCATACACAACAGCCGCTACGGTGAACGCCGTACTCCAACTGCCGAGCGAAGGAATTGCATCCGCACTCACTCGGCCGCTCTCGAGAATATATCCGACGACGACAGCACCAATGGCGCCGCCGACATTTCCCATCATGTTCATGCTGCCTGACAGAGAGCCTGCGTAACGTCCGCCAACATCCATGCACGCCGCCCACGCGTTCGCAATTGCCAGATCGTTCGAGAAGCTCGCGAGGCCAAGAATGAAAATGGCAAACATCGGACTCTCGACATGTGACACGGTAAGGATCAACAAACCGGCACCAAGCATGCCAAGCGCCGCAACACTCTTTCGCGCGGACCCCACACCGACGGCGGTTCGGCCGAGGCGGCGCGCAATCCAACCGCCAACAAAACAACCGATGCCGCCGAAGAACAGCGGTAATCCGGCGAGCACCGCGCTCTTCTCAAGCGGCATGCCGCGCGCTTCGCGCAAGTAGGTTGGCAACCAGGTGATGTAGAAGTACCAGCCATACGACAAACCGGCGTATTGCAGCCACAATAACCAAACCGACGGACTACTTACAAAGCGTTTCCACGGAACTGCAGCGTGTGCCGGTGCGTTACGCTCAGCTCCGTCCAGAAGCGCCAACTCTGCTGCGTTAACGGCCGGATGGTCGGCCGGACGATCGCGAAACCAATTCGCAAACGCGACTGCCCACACGACGCCAAGCAAACCAAACAAGGCGAATGCCCAGCGCCAATTGAGAAAATGCAGAATCAGCGCAACAAGTGCCGGTGTAAATGCTCCGCCCCACCGCGCACTTAACCACAACACGCCTTGCGCGCGCGGCCGTTCATCCGATGGCAACCAGATCGTAAAAACTTTTGTAAGGTTTGGAAAACATCCCGCTTCACCTGCACCAAAACAAAACCGGCAAACCAACATCGACGCTAGATTCCAGGTTAATCCAGTTGCCGCCGTGAACAGCGACCACATCGAGACCACGCGCAGCAACACTCGACGCGGACCAATGCGATCACCAAGCCAACCGCCCGGAATTTCAAAGAGTGCGTACGCGATTGTGAATGCCGAGAAGACCCAACCCATTTCTTTGGGACCGAAACCAAGGTCACGGCGAATGTCACCGGACGCTTGTGAGATTGCCACGCGATCGATGTATGTGACCATCGCGAGCGCCAGCGCGAAGAACACCACGGTGTATCGGGCGCGCGACGGCGTACTCTGTGCGTTTGGTGATGACATTAGCGGTCGAGCTTGATGGCGCGACCAGTTGCGGCCGACTCATACGCTGCCAACAGAATTCGCACATCCCGCAAACCTTCTTCGCCCGGAACCGTCGTTGGTGTGCCGTTCTTGATGTGCAAAGCAAAATCGTCGAGCTCCGCTGCAAACACATCGATTTCTTCGAAGCGCAGTTCAGTGCGGTCACTGCGCCAGCCGCGATTTCCATTGTAGTTGTACGCCGGGTCCATGCCAAATGAACCGCGTTCCGCGTACACGGTGAAGCGGTTGAGTCCCGGAACGCGATATGACGTTCGGCAATCAGCAATAATTCCGCCCGGAAACGTCAGCTGGAACGTCATCGATTCTTCGATGTCGCGAAACTTCGCTCGATCCGTGTTTGTAGTGAACGCCGAAACGGATGTTGGTTCCTCATTCGTAATCATGCGAGCCGTTTGCAGTGCGTAGATGCCAACATCCATCAATGGTCCACCGCCCGACAGCGCTTTGTTCAAGCGCCATTGAGTTGGATCGCCGATTGGAAATCCGAATCCGGCTTCAATCATTTTCACATCACCGAATGCGCGATCGCGAGCGAGGCGCGCGCACTCCAGATGATGCGGATCAAAACGACAGCGATATGCGATGGCC
>JBDTTO010000013.1:0-14985 GCA_039930585.1 Gemmatimonadaceae bacterium | reverse complement strand
ATCCTGGCCACGTCACGAGATTGCCGATATCGCTCTCGGCCTCGTTCATGTAGCTCTCGATCATCCGCAGATACTTTGGCCGATGTGTTGATGATCTTGCAGTTGCGATGGCGGCGTGCGCCTGCTGGATGAGCGAGGCAACGGCGCTTTTTGCGTCGCCAGTTAAATCTTCAAGTTCAACATCTGCCAATTCGAGTTTGGCAGTCGCGCGATCATAATCCTGGTTCGCGATGAGCTCGTTGGCTTGCTGAATGTACGAGCGGGCGGCAGCGTCGTCGGCCATGGGTCAGGGCGAAATGGTGTGCAAGTCGGGAATCGAGTCGAGGTAAATTTCCTCGGGTGAACTGAAGTCGGCAATACCGGAGTCGCCAACAGCGGAGTCGGCGATATCGGAGTCGGCGATATCGGAGTCGCCAATACCGGAGTCGGCAATACCGGAGTCGGCAATACCGGGCACTGCGTTGATTCGCGATTGCAACAAACCGCGCATGCCGCCCCTATGTGGCACTGTCAACTGCACGCCAATGCGCTCGCAGCAGTGCGTTAATCTCCCCCGCACGCTGCAACGGCGCTCCGTGCGCCGCACCCGCGATCTCATGATACGCCGCGCCCGGAATTTCAGCCGCCATTCGCCGCCCGACCGCTGGCGGTGAAATTCGATCAAGCTCGGCACTCACCACCATCGTCGGAATTCCGCGCAGTGCGGCGACACGTGGCCGCGCATCGTATCGCCCCATTGCACGCATCTGTGCCATCACGACTGCGGGTTGGTCAGCGAGATCGTGACCGAACACTGGTGCGAGATTCGCAGCCACTTCATCCGCATTTGCTTTCGCGAGTTCAGCGGCCGGCATCATCAATTCCAGAAACGCTTGACGACGCATGCGCTTGGTACCGATGCGTGTGCGCAAACCGGTCCAGATCATCGCTGGTGTGAGTTGCATCGCATCACGACCGCGACTGAATGTGCACAGCAGTGACAAACTTCGTACTCGATGCTTCGCTTGCAGCGCAACCTCCTGTGCAACGATGCCACCCAATGAATGTCCGACCACGTGCGCAGTTTCCCATTTTTCTGCTGCAATCAGTTTCAGCGCATCTTCTGCCATCTGTTCAATTGTGATCTCAACACCGCGAGGCTGGCTGCGCGACATACCACGATTGTCAAACGAGAGACAGCTGTATTCCGTGCAGAGTACATCCGTCTGCGGCCGCCACGCCGCGCCATGCACGCCCGTTCCCTGAATGAACAACACCGGTTCGCCCAATCCAACAACTTCATACGCAAGACGACAACCTTTGTGTTCGACGGTGCGTGTTTCCGGGTTCATCTGCTGTTTGCGCTCGAGAATTGGGTGCTGCGTGAGAAACTACGGATCACGTGAAATTTGCCTGCCTGTTGCTCAGCAGGTCCAAAATTAGTAATGCGCAAGCGTTCGAGCAGAAAGGCGGTACACTGTCATCAGCAACGCGTGCGATAAGTCGTTCAAATACAATGGCTTACAAAATGAACATAGAACAGATACCGATCTCAAACCGGTGACAAGGCATCATCCTTGAATGCCCCACCGTTGACTGGCGCCAGAGGCGTTGAACCGTATCTTCTCCAAGACCATAATTTCGCTCTCATTCAACGTCGGCAATCATGAATTTCCGCCTTCACGCAGTGACAGTAATTGGCGCGTTATTCCCGCTCGCGCTCGCGGCGCAAAACAAAGTGCTGCCGATTCGCGCACTGTCTGTTCCGTTCGAATCGAAAGAAACGTTTCTCGCCACACCAAACGTGCGACACCTGCCAGATGGCAAAGTGCTGATTGATGACTCGCGCGGAAAACGCCTCATCGTATTCGATTCAACGCTGGCGACTTTCACCATCACTGCCGACAGCAACAGCAGCAACGGCGTGTTGTATCCAAGTTTTTTTATCAGGAACGCGTTAATTCCATACCTCGGCGATTCGACGCTGTTCTTTGATTATCCAGCCAAGGCCATACTGGTCATTAATCCTACCGGAGTGATTGCGCGCACAATGGCGCATCCCGCCAGCGGGGATTTGATGAATCTCTCAATTCCATTTCCGGGAAATATTGGCGTCGATAATCTCGGGCGGTTGATCTATCGCTCAAGCCAACGTAGACCCGATCCAAAGCCAGGCGAACCACCTATCACTGCATCGCGCGATACCATTGCAATTGTGCGCGCGGATTTTAATACGCGTTTGGTCGATACCATTGCGACGTTTTCAATTCCGCGCGTGCCGGGAACTGCGCGAGGGAAAGACGAAAAAGGCAAGACCACTGCCACGATGCACATCAATCCGATGCTGACATCACCCGACGAATGGGTCATCACATCGGACGGCACACTCGCCATCGTTCGCGAACATGACTATCACATCGACTACGTGAACGCAGACGGCAAGCAGTGGTCGACCCCGAAATTGCCGCTCGAATGGATTCGCATGACCGACGAATTGAAACTGGCGCGCATTGATTCCATGAAACGCGTGATCGATTCGATCAACACGTACGGCCCGGTGAAGTTCGGCACGATTTATCAGAGCACTCGGCGGCCCGAGGGAGGGACGGTCCGCGACACCATCATTCCCACAATCACCTTTGTCCCGCTGAACGAAATGCCCGACTACGTCACGCCCATTCGACGTGGCTCAGTCAGCGCCGATACCGACGGCAACGTCTGGATCATGCCCACAACATCCGCGCAAGCGGGCCCTGGTTTGCTCTACGACGTGATCAACAGAAAGGGCGAACTCTTTGAGCGCGTGCGACTTCCGGCGGGATGCGTGCTGGCCGGCCATGGCAAGGGCGGAATTGTGTACCTCGCCCGGAATAACCCGGCGACCAAAACGTGGACCCTGTTACGAACGCGTATCATCGGGCCAACGCCTTGAGTCGTCGATAGCGCTACATTTAGTCTCGGCGGAATGCGGTTAACGGCGCACGTATCGCAGTACGCAGTATCGCAGTACGCGGTCTCCACCTCCAAACACACAGCTGACATGAACTACTACGGCGGCCAGAATATGGCCAACAGTTGGCGCACCGTTCGCAACAACACCATTCAGATTGCGGAAGAAATTCCCGCTGACAAATACAATTTTCGCGCCTCCGACGACACGATGACGGTTGCCGAGCTGTTGTCGCACATGGCGACGAACACGCTGTGGAGCGTTGATGTGAATCTGAAGAATCCGAAGTCGGCAATCACGATGCAGGACTTTGGAGCATTCAACACGATGGCGCGTGACGCGGCCAGCACGCTCACATCAAAGGAAACGATTGTCGCGGCACTTCGCGCAAACGGCGACGAGCTCGCGAAAGGCCTTGAAGCCGTTTCCGACGCAGCGTTGGCCGAAGTTGTCACGCTTCCCGGCGGCGACAAGACGCGCTTCGAAATGTTGCTTGGTCTCAAGGAACATGAGATGCACCATCGCGGCCAGTTGATGGTCATGCAGCGGTTGATTGGCATCGTGCCACATCTCACGCGCGCGCGCATGGAACGCATGGCGATGATGCAGGCGGCCATGCAGACTCAGCCCACGGCGAGCTAAGTCAGCACACGTACTGGTCGTCCGTCGGAGGATTGATGGACGACCAGTGCGCGATTGTTGCGGCGCACGCAGGGCCGCGCGTGAAATGTCCTGCAGCAGATCAATCGATATTCTCCGGACACTGGCAGATGACAAAATTCGCAAATACCAAAAGTGATCCGCTCGTCCTGAACACGCCGCCGGGTACGTCGGAATTCACTATGCACGCCGACGAGAAAGACGGAAAGCGAATACTTGTATGCACCGTTGGCAAAACGGTATTGCACTACGACGCACGTTGCCTTGACGACTTGCACGCGATGCTCAAAAGACGCGGCGACTGGATGGAACTCGGCGGTGCCGACGAGCAGAAGCCCGCCAGGGACGACACCGTCGAGGCCTGGGGGCGTTCTGCTGACAATCCCATTGGTGGCTGGTACGGCCTCAAGAAGGGACTGCGTGGCCGTTTTGGCGTGTACGTGCCGCCACTGATGGAAGCATTAGGATTGGCGGAACTGGAGCACAACGCGAAGAACAACCGGATGCGCGCGAAGTAGCCTTACGACTATTTGTTGCGTACAAGCAGATACGTAACGTTCACGACGGAATTCACGACAACTTCTGGCGCGGTGAGCGGCGTGTACGAATAGTTGCGCGAGTCGAAATTCAGCTGCGGCGGTTGAAACTGCAAATTCTGCGGTCCACCATTCAGGCTCATGGTCAACAGCGAACCAAGCTTGTACCCTTGCGCCGTAGCCGAAGCCTGGGCGGCGCCGCGCGCAGCCTCAATTGCTTCCGCGACCTTTGCTTTCCATACTGCGTCCAACTGCGAAGATTCATAGGCAGCTCCGCCGTTGACCGATGCACCGGCCACGTTGGCCGCACTTTGCAATGCTGTGAGATCGGCAATCTTGTTGACGTTCACGCGAAGCACCGCGCGCGCGACCCACACGGAACCCTGTGCCGGCGGATAATTTCCCTGACCACCAGCGGCCACGCCGACCATCACTGCCGCATCAGTCGTACTGCTTGGCGAGACGCGTTTGATTGTGTCCTGTACCGATTTGATTTTGGCTTGCAGGCGATCGATAGCGGCGGGCGTGCTTTCAGCGAGCGCTTCAATGCCAAGGTAGAACGTCATCCGGTCGGCGGGAGCGCGTCCAGTGCGCGTGATGGAAACGGTGACTGTTGTGTCACGAGGTTGGGTCTGCGCAGTCAACGCGATTGGTGCAATGACGGCTGCAACGGCGAGGGCAAGCAATTGGCGCATGTATTTGGTGGATGAATGGTGCAATGACCGACAGAAGTCCGACGCGATGATTCCAGCGAGCAATAAGCTAGTCGCCGCCATCAGATCGGAAAAGGACTTCAGCGCGCGATTTTCTTTATCGGATGGTCCAATTTCCCGGACCACTCCGTTGCGACTTTTTGACCGTACCAACTGAACAGGCATTTGGCAGATGCACGAGCGTTGATACATACTGCGTAATCATTCCGCGCGTCACAACGCAACGTCTCCGCATATCGGTGATACATGAATTCACCTGGCGACACCATTCAACAATACCGGTTGCTCCGCCGCAATGACGGAGCACTTTGGAAACTTGCGCGTGAATCGTGGGGAGTAACGTACAAAGCAGTCGATACCGATCTCGAACAGTCGGTCGCCGTTACGTTAGTTGATGTTCCGCTTCTCGAAGCCGAGCGCACGCGTACTGAAGTCATGCGACGCGCACGTTCGCTGATGCAACTGTCCGATGAACGCGTTGCCCAACTCTTCTATGTGGGAATTGATGGCGAACGCGTGGTTGTTGCGCGGCCGTACGTTGAGGGTGAGTCAATTGCGCAGTACGTAAAACGCAAAGGTGCAATTGGGTGGGAAGAATCGTTGCAGATCACGTTGGATGTTGCGCGAGCGCTGGACGCCGCCACCCAACGAAGCGTTGTGCACGGCAACATTGCGCCGGCGGCTGTCATTCTCACCGGACGCGCCGACGAATACCGGGGCCGCTCGATCAGGCTGATTGATTTTGCGCTCACGAACGTTGAGCAATTCAACGCTCGATCGGATATTCGCGCATTGGGCGAAGTTTTGCGTACAATGCTGCTCGGTTCATTGCCGCCACACGAAGCGGAAATGTTTTCACAGCAAAGAATTCCGGGCATAGAGTATCAATATCCGAACGCGGTGCCGTCGCCGGTGGTGGATCTCGTCAAGCAGATGACGAGTGCAGATGAAAAATCCGGACCATCGACCGCGGCGCAATTGATCAAATGGATTTCGGAATTCCTGGCGGGGCCGCCAACCCAGGTGATACCGCAATCAGCGCCAGAGGGCGACGGGCCAGAGCATGCGCCTGGACAACACATGTTAAAGCGCGAGCGATACATAGGTGACTCAGCGGTACCCGCAGATCCGCTCGAAGACAATCTTCAGTTCACCGCCTATCGTCCGAAAGTCATTCGCCCAAACGTCTGGACAAAAATGCTTGTATTCGCGCATCTCGACGAACGACCGTCGTGGTTGAACGAAGACGAGCGCTCACCGCACGAAGAAGTCATCGCGCAGGCACAACAGCTGCTCGGCGAAAAGTTTGACGAGTATCGTCACTCCACCGACGACAGCCGTCTCGCGGTACCACGCGACGGTGAAATCACGATGCTCCCCGAAGTACCGGGCATTGAGTTCAATCCGCCGCGTCGTTCGTTTTTCTGGAGAGATGGAATCGCCGTACACCCGGAATCATTCGACATGCGCGCAAGTAATTCGATTGACGGTCAAACCGCGCGCGGCCGCCTGACAATTTTTCTCGGCCGCATCATCCTCGCCGAAATCACGCTCGCGATTCGCGTTGATCGACAATACGTCGCCGAATTTATCAGAAATGCGTCCGGCAACGATCAACTCGTTCAGGAACGCAGTGCAAGCCGAGCGTTTCGCAAGGTGTTTGCGTCGTACTCGCATCGCGATCTCGGCATCGTGGAAGAAATGGAGCGACACGCACGCTCATTTGGCGACGAATATTTGCGTGACTGGGTACATCTGCGCAGCGGCGAACAGTGGCACGACGGTTTGCAGCAACTCATTCGCGCCGCTGACGTCTTCCAACTGTTCTGGTCACCCAACTCGGCACGCAGCGAGTTCGTCGAGCAGGAATGGCAATACGCTTTAGGCCTCGGCCGCGACACGTTTGTTCGCCCAACGTATTGGCAGGATCCCATGCCCGATCCGCCGGCGGCACTGCGACCGTTGCACTTTCATCGATTGGCGGTGGCGGTCAGCGGCTCGGCACCTGCGGCTCAACCATCAATGACTGCCGCACCCATGCCAACAGCGTCGACGGCGCCGGCGCCAATGTCGACCGCGCCAAGGCCTGCTGCGCCAACGCCTGCTGCGCCAATGCTTGCTGCGCCGCCTCCGCCAGATCGTCCGAAACGCTCAATCTCCGTATTGCTCGTGCTTTTCTGTGCCGTGATTCTCGCCATGATCGTGTCCGCAATCTTCCGACGTTGAGCGACAGCTAACACCTTCGGTTTGTTGCCGATCGCGCGTTGTCCCTTACGTTTGCCATATGATTTTCCCGCGCCGCCACAACGCATGACGCGACAGGAACTGGAGCAGCAGTTTGTCCAAAACCTGCGTGACATCGAGATCATTCTCAGCCGACTGTGTTATCGGAACGGTCTCATTGGAGACGACGCCGATGAATTCAGCTCGTGGGCGAAGTTTCGGCTGATCGAAAACGATTATGCCATTCTTGCCAAGTTCAAAAATCGTTCGAAGCTGAAGACCTATCTTACAGCCGTGCTCGCCACGCAGTTTTCGGAATATCGCATCCACGAATGGGGTCGCTGGCGGCCGTCTGCCGCTGCTCGGCTCGCTGGAGCGCTTTCAATCCAACTGGAACGCCTGCTGACTCGCGACGGGATGACGCTCGCGCAGGCGGGCGAGCATCTGCGCACCGCAGGCTGCACGACCAAAAGCGATGGAGAACTGGCCCAGCTCGCGAAGGCGTTTCCAATGCGCACGCCGCAACGGCCAGTGCAGTCGGTCGATTCGCCTGTTGACGCCGCCGCGCCCGACCTTGCCGACGCAAGCGTTGAAAGGGCCGAAGACGAACAGCAGGTCGCTTCAGTAAAAGTCGCGCTGAATGCCGCGATGGCCGAGCTGTCGGCGCAGGACCGGCTGCTGTTGCGATTGCGTCACATGGAGGCAATGAGCATCGCGGACATCGCGCGTGGTTTGGCGCTTCCCCAAAAACCGTTGTATCGACAATTGACTCGTGCAGAAAAACTGCTGCGCACATGTTTGGAGCGTGCAGGCGTCACACTCGACATCATTCGACAACTTCCATTCGGATTTTCCGATGGTCCCATGTGATTTTTGCAAACCGCGCCCCTCTATCAGAATGTCAATTCGACGCCGGCCGATTTCAGTCTGCGAGGCTTCGTATGCACATTACCGGTAAATTCAATTGAGTAATACCAGCGTATTTGATCGTCATCAGCTGATGGAGCTGATTGCACATCGTCTCGAATCTCCTGAGACGTCGGATACTCCGTCGTCAGTTGATAGCGAACTGCTGGCCGCGTTGATGGATGGCACGTTATCGCCATCCGACGCCGAATCACTGCGCGGGCAACTCACGAAAGCTGATGCTGAGACGCTGTCTGCGATTGCGGATGCGATGTCAATCCATGCGGAGTTCGCGCAGGAAGAAGCTAAATCGATCACGAAATTCCGCTGGCCGCTTGCGATTGGAGCGCTCGCAGCTGCGGCGGCAGTCTTCTTCTTTGTGCGCACGAACGGCAGCAACGCTGATTTGCAGCCGCAGCAGTATGCGTCGTTGACTTCCGCATCCGGTGCAGGACTTGATCGGCCAACCTGGTCCGCGCTGCGTGGCGCAACTACCGAAACAGCAGAGCCGACCCGTTCAATACGCGTTGGGGTTGTGCTGGCGAATCTGGCGCTGGAGGCCGTGCATCAGGATAGCGTAGGAGATAATCTGAACGCGCTGTCGTCGATGATTTCGGAAATTTCCGGATCGCAACCGGCCGTAATGTCGTTGCAGTCAATGCAAACGTTGTCGAAACTAACCGTAGCGCAGGTGACAACGATTAGTGAGCACGCGTTGCCACTGGTCGACAATGACGCCGCCAATCTCGGCAACTTTCTGCAGACAGTACGTATCGCGGCCGCGCACAACGATGTCGCGTTCTTTGAAAAAACTGATGCAAAGGCCTTGACCAACAACACGAGCATCCGAATTGACGACGCTGTGAAAACTCAACTCACAGAGCTCGCCGTGTTGATTGGTGCTAAGAACCGGGATTTGTCAGCGATTGCCGCATTAAGTGATCGCGTACTCGCCGAGCTCACGCGATAACATCTTGATTGGCCCAACTGTTCGGGCGAACGGGCGCCGTAATTAGCGGCGCCCGAATGCGTGCCTAGACCTCGGGTGGTGGCGGCAGCATGAATGCGCCTGAGCACAAATGCGTTTCATCAGCGCCATGCAAATCGCCCATTGTTGCCAGGATTGTCTCCGCCGTCGGAAATTCCGCGAATTCAAACTGCGGGACTTCTCGACTGCCATCCGGCTGCGGCGCGAGCACATAATGTGCCGCAAAATCTTCATCGATACGCGATCGCGTGCCTGGAACGGGATTCAAATCTGCCTCGGAAAGATTTCTGATGCGAAGCTGAAAGTCATCATCGGCTGATTCCCGTTTGAGAGTGACTTTCTCAATCGCACCCGTGGTTCGCTCTACGATGTTGATTGACGTCTCCAGCCCGTCCTCAGACAGTTCCTGACCGATGAATGGTGCGCTCCACGTGACAGCAAACGCGATGAAGCGATCTTTCTTGCCGCCAAATTCTACCGGGCCCACGCGACTGACGGTCGGCTCCAATTTGCCGGGCGGCAGTCTTACCGCGCCCACAACCTTGGCGCTCTGTCTATCGAACGCGTCTGGATCGGCTGCAGGTGCCGTGGGCATGCGTTTCAATCCAATCATGAAATCCGCTTCGAGACTCGCACTCGGATCGCCTTGTGCAAGACCGCGAAAATCAACGACGCGATTCTTGAGAGACAAAACCGTGAATGCGACGGCTGTTCCGCCAAGAAAGACTGCCGGAACGCACAGCGCTGGTTCGTGAGCTTGAAGCATGCTGATGCCGTCTTGCGCCACCATCTGCTCAGCATCCGGAAACAGGATCTCCCAGAAATTGCCACGATTCACCCACAACCCCAGCCCATGATGAACGACAACAATGTTTGCCATATGAACGTCTCTCAGCTCCCAAGTAGTTGAAATGCGGCCCACACTCTGGGAGCGTTGCGAGTAGGGTCAGCTGAATGCAACAGTATCAATTGCGCATTGCGTAAAGCCGCAGCCGGTGCAAAGCCGCGCGCAAGTTCACGGTGCAGCGCCTGCATGAGAAACGACGTCGCTTCATCCTCTACGGGCCAGCCGGCCGCAATAACATTCTTGACGCCAACCGAACGCAACACACCGGCAAGCGATTCCAACCCACCGAATGCACCGTCACCCGCGACGCGCGTGTCACATGCGGCGAGAATCATCAGTTCAACGTGTGGCAATCTCCAATTCTTCATCGCTGTGGCGGGCAATCGAACCTCCATTGAATCGCCCAACAACAGCAACGCTGATCGCTCCGGCTGTGTTGCATCAACTTCAGCATGACCAACAAAATGTACGATGCGCGACCGATCCATCGTGGCCGTAAGTTTGGTCATCGCTTCCGTCGCACCAATTGAAGTCGCGCTTGTGCCCCAGATTCGCTTGATCGAATCAATCTCCAGCAGCGCACCCGGCAAACGTCGCGGGCCCTTCCTCGGCACACCATCGACGATCAAAATTGATTCGCCGACCAGCGAACTGGGTGTGATGGCAGTGGAGTCAAACGCATCGTTTACAACGGTTATCTCATAGTCTTCCAGCAGATATCGGCCAGTGCGCGAGTCGCGCAGCGCAGACCAGGGAATCGTTGCTGCGACACCGCGAACATCCAGCCGAAGTTTTTGCGGCACGTCTGATTTGACAGACGTGGCCCACGGCCGCACCAAAGCGTCATGCATCCGTGCGAGTGAAGCTGAGTCTCGGCGCAGCGCTAAAGCGCGCAACGCACTGATTCGAATACTTGCGATCCGAGTTCCGGGTTGCTGATCGGAGGTGTACCACATCACGAGTGAATCACCAATCTCACGCATGGCCACGGCCGCGATTCCTGAGGGTGGCCGCTTGATCTCCTGTGATTTCGAAAATGCGCGACCGCTCAACGCGTTAAGTGCCTGAACTGTCCTCCCCGTCGCCATCAACATTCGCGCCGCATCGCTGCTGGCAGCGCGTGTCGTTTCCGCGATGCGGGCATCCATCAGCACCGAAGCTGTCACGCCGAATTGCGCGCGAACACTCGCCAAAACAGAGTCCAGCTCAGCAAGCGCCCAGGCAGTGTCTCCGCGCTGTGAAGCAGTTTTCGCGCGCGATAACAGCATCGGAAATAACGCCGTGCGATTGCCGATAACTTTGCCAATGAGTACCGCCGAATCGAGCAACGTCATGCTGCTGTCGAGATTTTTCTTCCGCGCAAGATCACCCTGCAGCCACAACAGATCGGCGTGATACTCCGCTTGTTGTGTGCGCGATGCCTTTGTGTGCCAGAGATCTGCGAATTCGCGCACCGCGGCGTCCGCACTGGGCTGTTCGTCACGCACGAATTGTGCGGCCTGTTGTCGCACGGCCAGTAACTGCAAATCGACGCGATTCAACTGCTGTGCCAACTGATCCAACTCGTAATCCAGATCCGCAAGCGCTCCGGACATTGATCGACTCATCGCCAATTGCCGCAGCTGCGAAATCGTGGTCCAACGTCGCTGCGTGGCGGGATACGTTAGCGAAAGTTGAAGCGCTTGCGCGAGGTTCGCCGCCGCATCGAACGGGTTGCCAATAGTGCGATGCGCGCCCGCTTCCATCGCGCGAGCACCGACGGAGCACTCCTCTTCGTTGGCACGAGCGCACTGCGCAATGAGCTGTTCGTAATAGTGAACCGCCACGAGCGGACTAATTGCTGACTGGTGACTCAGTGCGGTGCCCCACAACGCGCGACGCGCAACAACTGGCGCCTTCGTTGCCTGCTCCACAATCAATCGCTTGAATTCCGAACGCGCCGTTGTATCACCTACCAGCAACTTGATATTCGCGTGTTCGTAGTGCAGCCAACGCAAAAAGAAGTGCCTGAAGGTCGGCGAATCGCATTTGCTCAGCGCGGCTTTCGCGCCCGCCCAATCTGATCGATCTATCGCGTCGCGTAATTCTCCCATCGCAACAAATCCGTCCGCCAGCTCGCGTCGTTGCGTTTCGTTCATTGCTGATCGAATGACTGCGCGCAGTGCACTCGGCGAATCAACCACGTCCACATCGGATGAATTCGCAACGATGCGATCGAGTTCAGATTCCGATGCTGCAACGCCCGCCAAGTCTCGATTGATAACTTGACGCCCCCATTGCGGCAGAAGAGCGCGCCAGAGATACGCGCGACTCGCTTCGATCCACTGGCCCTGTAGTGCTGCATCCCGTTTTGACTGATGCAGTGCGTCACCCGCTAAATCGACTTTCGGCGCGGCTTGTCCGGATGCACGCGAATAATCGGACCACGCGCGCTGCTGCCCTTCGCGCATTCCGAGCCACGTCAAAGCAACTGCGCGATTCCAAAGAGCGTTTATCGACGTCGCATCATGATTCAGCGCCTGGCGCGCAGCGTGCAGCGCTTCCACCAGGTCAAGTAGCTCGCCGTTCGCTGCATGCCGAAGCATTAGTCCCGCAGACAAGTCATTCCAGTTCTCAACACTGTTCGGCGACTCAAGCACCGATTGACGCAGCGACGCAACGGCACGCTTTGCCGCCATCGAATCATCACGCGCATACCATGTGTCGACCAATGCCGGAACATTCATTGGTGAAGACGCATTGTTGCCATGCGTGGCCTTTATGGCGTTCTCGAGCACCGGCGCAGCAACCGATTGCGATGAACGCGAAGCCTCACCACAATGTCCGTCAGGTTTCCCCAAACGAAACGATGCACAGTCGCGGCCAACATTCGCGCTCAGGGCGACGGGCAAACCCCAGTTCAGCGTGCTCAACTGCCCGGCGTGCTTCATATCATCCTTTCCCGAACGACTCAACGCCCACCCCGTTAGAACGGCGAGTGTCAGGACGCACGCGAGCACCATCAGCCACCGAGTGAGTGGCGATGCCCTCCGCGAGTTTGACGTGTGAGGACGATCGGGTTCGTGAGGCAAGAAGCGGAGTTGGAGACGGGCCGATTGTGGGTAGTAACGCCCCCCTTGTCAACCCAACCGCACCTTGCATGATCGACTGTGTCTGCACGCGCTCCTTTCGAGTATGCACCCGAGGCACAACGTTCCTTTTGAAGTTGAGAGAGGTCGGCACGGCCTGCACAATTCATTCACGCCGATCCACTTCAGTTTGTGGGACGCAATTTTCCAAATTCGCGTTCGATGCGATGATGTCCTTTTGGCAACCTCTGCCAATCTCATTGCGCTGGAAATTCGAAAGACGGCGCCACTCAAATAGTCAGCCCGCGCCTCACGTGCTTCACACTCTTCAGCTAATGGACGGCATTCTATGTTGCTACGCCAAGTTGGTTTGGTTTCGGTCACGCCGCACGTTTCGCTTGCGATGCTGAGTCTCGTCAGCGCCGCACTGCAGCGACAGGTTGTTCGTGATTTTGCGCCCATCTGGGGCGTATCGGCCACTGTCGATGTATTCGCAACCGTAGCGGAAATGCCGATTGGTTACTGGCCCATTATTATTGCCGACGCAATCAATTCCGCGAATCCTGGCGTGCACGAAGATGGCAACGGTCAGCCATTTGCTCTGGTGCGATATGATGCGAACTGGGTGTTGACGACCAGTCACGAGTGTCTGGAGATGCTGGCCGATCCATCTGGTTATCGGCTTACAACAGCCCGCTCTCTTTTGCCAGAACAGGGACGCGTCAACTATCTGGTGGAAGTGTGTGATCCGTGCGAAGCCGCCGGGTTTGGATATACCGTGAACGGGTTCACAGTTTCTGATTTCTACACACCACAATATTTCGAGCCGCAGCAGGCGCCTGGTGTTCGTTACAGTTTCACCGGGAGTATTACGGAACCGCGGCAGGTCCTTCCCGGCGGATATCTGTCATGGGTTGTGCCGAGCACAAATGAATGGTTTCAGTGCAAATACTTTCACGGCGCACCCGTGATTGCGTCAATAGGATTTCTGAAACGCGACAACCAAAGCTTGCGGGCCACAATTGATCGGCTCACGGGAAATCACATCATGAGTAAGCACAACGCCACGGCAGCACATCCGGAATTGGCAGCCGCTTTGCGCAACGATGCGTACATATCGTCAGACACAGAGCTCGACCGCGCAGTTAAGCAACCTGTCTCCACACCCTTGCTCGCAGCGATCGAGGAAGCGTGCACAGTGAAGCGCACGAACTAGCTGCCGCGTGCCGTCGCTACTTCCATGAACCGTCGCCAACCTGTCGGGGGCCGCTCGCGGAAGTAGCTGACGTTCCGAACACCGATTGCGCACGAATATTTTCTTCTATCGATGTCACCAGCGTTTCAAGTTCTTTTGTCGCGTTGCGCAATGCGTGTCGATACAACGCGCGGTAACCAACCAGCGCGAGCCCACCGAGTAGCGCTGCACCGCCCGTTGCAGTTAGCGCCGCAAACGCACCCGCCGAAAGCGCCGCTAAACCGAATACGCCACCGCCAAGTGCGCCTCCGAATGCGACAGATCCACTGATCCATTTGTCGACCTTCCAGTTTTTGCGCAGTCCCTCGCGCAGATCGCCATACACGGTTACTTCGCACTGACCACCGGCGGCAACTGGTTTCAGAATGACATTCAGTCGAGGCACGGCAACCTGCGTCATGCGATAGCCGAACCGGCTGAACCCGGGTGAGTCCGCGTACATCGACTGGTTCATCGTCATGATGGGTACGTCAAACACCATGATGCCGCCGTCGAGTGGATGTCCACCAACGGTGTCGCGCAACTTGAGGGCGAATGGCGCCACCGTAAAAACACGACCGATGATCTCCAGCACAGTTTTCGGTGTCGCACGAATCACGCGTGTGTGCGAAAAGCTGCGCTGCGAAGTGCCGAGCGCTTGCGTGAGGCGAATATCTTCGCGTGAAGACATCTCCACTTGCGCCACTGCCGACTCATTCGGTCGTTCCGCAATCGCCATTGCCACAAACTCGGCACCAATGCCCGCTTCCGTCGCCGCGCGTTCGACGTCGCGCAACCGAAATCCTGAAGTGAGCGGATCGCCTGCGACATCCGTTGTGGGCCCTTCAAGTCGGTAACGTTCCTGAAGACGCGTACCCGCT
>JBDTTO010000012.1:0-15537 GCA_039930585.1 Gemmatimonadaceae bacterium | reverse complement strand
TGCATTCGTACGATTCCTCAGCTAGCTATACCTAGCTAGAAAGGGAACTCAAATGCCACGACAGAAAAACGACATCCTCCAAGGCACCCTCGCCCTCCTCGTCCTCAAGACGCTGTCGGCCCAGGGGCGCATGCATGGCTACGCCATCACCGGCCACATCCAGCGCGCCAGCGGCGAGCTGCTGCGCGTTGAAGAAGGCTCCCTCTATCCCGCACTCCATCGCATGGAGCAGGACGGGTGGGTGCAAGCCGACTGGGGCACCACCGAAAAAAATCGCCAGGCGCGTTTCTACTCGCTGACAACGGCCGGCGAAAAGCAGCTCGAGCAGGAACACGAGAGTTGGGATCGCCTGACCAGTGGCGTGTCGCGCGTTTTGGGCTTCGCCTGATTTTGGAAGCTGTGCACTACCCACGCAATTCGACAAAAACAAAAAACGCCATCGCGCCGTCGCGACTCCAATGCAGTAGACGTTGCATTTACCGCAATCGAGAACTCCCATGTCCTGGTATTCACGCGCCCGAAACCTGCTGCGATCCAATCGTGTGTCCACCGACATCGATCGCGAAATGTCTTTTCACGTTTCGGAACGCGCCGACGCTCTCGTAGGCGAGGGCATGCGTCCGGACGAAGCCGCACGTGAAGCACAGCGACGATTCGGTCACCGAAGCGCGCTGCAGGAAAAAACACGCGACGTCGACATGCTGACATGGTTGGAATCACTGATGAGTGATTTGCGTCAGGCGACGCGTGTGTTACGAGCGAGCCCCGGCTTCACAACGGTCGCTGTTGTTTCACTCGCACTCGGCATTGGCGCCAACACTGCGATTTTCAGCCTGATCAATGCGGTGATGGTGCGCTCGCTGCCGGTGGAGAATCCGGAACAGCTTGTGACCGTCGCCGGGAAGTCATACGGAACGGAACTCAACTATCCGCTGTGGGAAGCAATTCGCGATGCCCAAACGGGATTTGCGTCCGCGATGGTGTTCAACGCCGCGTCATTCAACCTGGCGAATGGTGGCGAAGTGCGACGCGTGCGAGGCAATTGGGTAAGCGGCGAATATTTCACCACGCTGGGTGTGCAACCGGCCGCGGGACGCCTCTTCACACGCAGTGATGATACAAAAGGATGCGCGCCGACCGCGATCCTGGGCTACGGATTCTGGCAGAGCGAATACGGCGGAAGTCCATCAGCGATCGGAAAAACAATTTCACTGAGCGGCAATTCGTATCAGGTCATTGGCGTTGCACCACGCGGATTTTTCGGCGCCGAAGTGGGTCAAAACACGCAAGTGTACGCGCCACTGTGTTCAATGGGCGTCATTGCGACCGGCGATCCCGACATGTTGCGTCACTTGTGGTTCCTGAGTCTCGTGGCGCGAATCGCACCGAATACAACGATTCCACAAGTGGAAGCGAATATTGCGGCGGCGTTACCAGCCATTCTCGAACACGGACTTGGTGCCGATGAATATCAGGATGCACTCAAGGATCTAAAATCATTTCGCATTACGCTGAGCGCCGGTGTTGGTGAACTCTCGAATCTGCGGCAGTCGTATTCCAAGGCGCTGTATGTTCTGATGACGGTCGTTGGGATCGTGTTGCTGATCGGATGCGCCAACGTCGCCAATCTGCTACTGGCGCGCGCTGCAGCACGTGAACGCGAAATCGCCGTGCGCTTTGCGTTGGGTGCGAGTCGTATGCGCGTCATTCGACAGTTGCTCACCGAAACCATGTTGCTGACAAGCATGGGCGCTGTAGCCGGTGTGGTTTTTGCCAAGTGGAGCAGCAGTTTGCTGGTGCAGCTGTTGTCGTCCGGACGCAATCAGGTGGGGCTCGATATTCCAATCGATGGCCGAGTGCTGCTGTTTACTTCGGCGGTTTCGATAGTAACGGGATTGTTGTTCGGCGTTGCGCCTGCGTGGCGCGCCACCCGCACCAATCCGCAGGAAGCGATGCGCGCCAATGCGCGCGGCATTGCACCAGGCGGTTCGCGATTCACCGCAGGAAAGATGCTCGTAGTCGGACAAGTGGCACTCTCACTGGTGCTCGTGGTTGGTGCCGGTTTGTTGCTTGGCACATTCAATCGCCTGTCATCAATGAATCCCGGTTTTGTGAGCGAGAATGTGTTGCTCGTTCGTGCGGATATGCAAAAGGCGGGATTCAGCAAAGAGCAGTTGCCGTTAACCACCGATGAATTGCTGCAGCGCATCCGTGCAGTTCCGGGAGTGACTGCTGCCAGCGCATCGAGCCTCACGCCAATCAGCGGCTCGGCATGGAACAGTTTCATTTCAGTTGCCGGTTACACGCCGAAGTCGAAGAAAGATGCGATGGTCTATCTGAACGAAGTGAGTGACAATTTCTTCACTACACTCAAGACTCGCATCATTGCTGGGCGAACGTTCTCCGTGCAGGATCAGCGCGGAACACAAAAGGTTGCGCTGATCAATCAGACGACCGCAACGAAGTTTTTCGGCACCGGAAATCCGGTCGGTAAACAGCTTCGGATGCCAGGCCCGCGCCAAAAGCCTGACGAAGGCGACGTAATCGAAGTGATTGGTGTTGTCGAAGATGCGAAGTACAGTTCGCTGAAAGAAGAGCCTCGCGCCGTCGCGTACCTGTCAATCAATCAGAGCACCGAAGACAACAGCAACGTCAACTACGAAATTCGCACGATCGGAAATCCTGCTTCGGTCATTTCTGCAGTGACGTCGCTGGCCGCGGAGATCAATCCACGCATTTCTCTCGAGTACAAGAAACTCGATGATCAGGTGGCTTCATCGCTTACCCGCGAACGGTTGCTGGCGACATTGTCCGCATTCTTTGGCGTGCTGGCGCTGCTGCTCGCGATGATCGGTCTCTACGGCACCATGTCATATGGCGTCTCGCGTCGCCGCAATGAAATCGGGATTCGACTTGCACTTGGCGCGGAGCGCGCGAAGGTGCTGCGCATGGTGCTCGGAGAAGTGGCGCGCATGTTGAGCATTGGCCTCGTCATCGGTGTGGCGTGCGCGATGGCGACTTCGAAATACGTGGCATCATTTCTGTTCGGTGTCAAACCCAACGATGTGATGACGCTGGTGCTATCAGTTGCGGTACTCGCGATCGTTGCGCTAATGGCGGGCGCTATTCCCGCGTGGCGCGCGGCCCGCCTCGACCCAATGCTTGCGTTGCGCGAGGATTGATTGCGTTGTTGTCTGCGCGATTGATCGCTTCAAGGCGCTGCGCGCTTTCTCTCGGCGCGCAGCGATTCTTTTCAAAAGGTTCTTCCAGAATTTCATTGGCCCTTGGCGTTTTTGGCAGCAACCTTGGCGCGATACGCGTCGCTCGCGAAAATGGCGACTTCAACGCGACGATTGCGTGCCTGTCCAGCTTCGGTGTTGTTGTCGGCAACAGGCTCCGACTCACCTTTGCCGTCACTCTTAATACGATCCAGCAACACGCCCTGGCTCGTCAGATACGCAGACGTTGCACGAGCGCGACGTAACGACAAATCCTGGTTGTAGGCGCTGGTGCCCAGAGAATCGGTGTGGCCGACCACGAGCAGATTGCTGCCGGGGTATTTGTCGAGGCTCTTGGCGAGCGTCTTCAGATTCTTCGCTGATTCACCAAGCACGCGATCCGAATCGAATTCAAAGAGCAGCCCGGATGAGAACGTGACCTGAATGCCTTCGCCTACACGTTCAACCGTGGCACCCGGAATGTTCTGCGCGAGTTCCTTGGCCTGCTGATCCATCTGATGGCCAATGACCGCGCCCACTGTTCCGCCCACAGCCGCACCCAGAATGGCACCCTTGGCGGTGCTGCCGTTTGCCCGCCCAATCAGTCCGCCAGCTGTCGCGCCGGCCGCAGCGCCAATAACAGCGCCCGTTTCTTTCTTCGAGAGTGAAGCGCACGCAGAAAAGACAAGCAGCGCCAGAAATCCGGCAGCTGCAGCAGTTGGACGAGTGAATCGGGTCATAATGGCCTGGGACCGAAGTAAACGTGCAAGCCTCGCCGGCGAGGCCGACGCAAGAGCTAGTGGTTGTTAGTGTTGGCTTGCACCCATTGGTTCCGTGGGCGGATATCAGCCGAACCTGTCGGATCAGGAGTAATGTCATCGTCACCTGACGTACACCAAGAATAAACGTGTATTTGTAGTAAATAATTTGACATTAATAGGACAGTAATAGAACGGAATAGAACCAGCCGCCTCGGGTTTTTTTCGAGGAGGCGCCGTGCTCGCGGATAAAAGTGCAAAAAAAACGGCCGCCCCGGAAATCGGGACGGCCGTTTACCAACTGAACAGCGAACTACATCACGACATTCTGCAGCCCGGCGATTGCCTTCTTGAGCAAGTCGATCTTTGCCGGATCACAGCTGCGCTGCGCATCGACCTGCGTGGTCAACTTGGAAAGCGCGGCCGCGCGGCCTGGGCCGGTCGCCTTTTCGGCGTCGGAAATCGATGAACGAATGGCCGAGATCTGTTTGGCGCCAACGCAGCCTTTGCGATCCAGCTGGTCAGTGTAGGCCTTGGCCAGCGAGAAGCTGGGCGGCCACGAAATCTGCGGCTGTCCCTGTGCGTTCAGGTAATCCCACTTCACCGTCTTGGCTGCGTCGATTTCGTTGCGCGTCAGGTACTGGCTTGGCACGAGCTCGGCAACGTCCAGACCGCGGGCGATTTCCGAACTGATGATGTTGCCGTTGTACCAGTACGCCGACCACGAACCGCCTGACACCATCTTGGTCGAGTCAATCGGGCCGCGATCAAACGACGCGATTTCCTGCGGGTGCTTCGGGTCCGTCCAATCGAACGCTGAAATGCCGCCCTGATACCACGACTGAATCATCACGTCACGGCCTGGAATCGGAATCAGTGAACCGTTGTGTGCGACGCAGTTTTCGTTTGAGGACTGATATGATGGAATCTTGTAGTAGCTCTGGAACTTGAGCTTCTTGTTTTCGATTGTGAAAATGGCGTCAGCGCCCCATTCCGGCTTGTCGCCAGCACGGCACTTCGGTCCACCACCACCGCCCCATTCGTCCGAGAACAACATCTTCGTGCCGTCGTTATTGAACGTGGCCGAATGCCAGTACGAGAAGTTCGAATCAGCAACGGCATCAAGACGAATTGGATTCACCGGATCGCTGATGTCGAGCAACAAGCCATGTCCTTCGCAGGCGCCGCCGGCAATGCCGAGTGCCGGGTACACCGTGATGTCATGGCACTGCGAGCGATCGGAAACCGGTGCATTTGGATTCGCGACAACTGCCGCTGCAAACACTTTGTTCATCAGTGCCTGCACGTTCGGGCGAAGCGCTGCGCTGTCTGCGCCCGTTGGTGCACCGGTACCACCACGCGCTTTGACGATGCTGTCCAACCACGGACGTGACGTGTTCGGATTCACAACCATTTCAACGCCCGACTGTGGATTCATCACGATGAACGCGCCCATCTTGCGTGCATTTGCAACCTGAATAACAGCTGCGTCTTTGTCGGCGTCTGACAGGCCATGTCCAACGTTGGCCTTGAGTCCCGAGAAAATGTTCGCACGATTTACGATTGCCGCTTTCGACGGATCATTGAGCGGCACCTTGATGATTTCAATGCGCAGCTTTGAAGCCGCGGCCTGATCAGCAGACAAGTTGGCATCGCAACCTGGCAATTCATCAGCGGAACGAATGCCTGATGAACCCGAGACGTAGATGTAAACGTTCTGCTTGTCTGTCGGACTTTCGAGAACCGTGTGCGTGTGCGAACCGCGGCACGTCTGCACGTTTGCGAGCAGCTTCGGATTCTTGATGTCGGAGATGTCAAATACGCGCACGCCGCGGAAGCGCACCTTCGGATCCGCCGCGCCACCAGGCATACAATCGATGCGACCGTTCTGTGCTTCGGCGGACATGAACATCAGGTTGCGATACACCGAGATGTCGTTCTGCGAAGCCGGGCACGTGTAGGCGGTGACCATGACGGGCGATGCCGGATTCGACATATCCCAGATTACCGGGCCGTTGTAGTTGCCCTGAATCGCATACTTGCCGCTGAACGCAAGATCGGAATTCGTGATGCCAAGGAAGCCCGGGGGCGACACGGCTTTGGCAACCACCTTCATGTTCGAGACGGCTTCTTCGGCATTCATCAGGCCGGCCTTTAAGCCGACGCGAGGATCAAGTGCCGGATTCGGAGCGGTCGTCGGTGGCGCCTGCACGCGTGTGCTGGCGCAGGCCGAGATCGAAAAGAGCGCGCCGACGAGTGCGCTATGTCGAACGATCGACATTGAGCCTCGGCGAAGCGGTGGGGTGAGTGACATGGAGAATCCTCAGGGTTGGCGGTGGTGCGGAAACGAATGCAGCGCGGGAACAGCGGTACATCGGGGGGTGGGCATTGGCATCAATGGCGCACTAACCATGCACCATGAGAACAGTTTATGGAGTGCCGGGAACTGGTGGGGCAAATCCCATTTCGAGCATCATCGTCAACATGCGACGGATTTCGGTTGATTGATCGACTTCGGCGTCGTTCGCGAATTTGAACACGGATTCGTCCTGGCCGGCGCCTGGCGATGCAAACAGGGCGCGCACCATGGAAACCGCGCCGCGGTGATGCTGCATCATGTACGTCAGAAACAGGCGATCGAACTCCGTACCGCGAGACTTGTCGAGCTCTTTCATCTGTGCGTCGGTCAGCATGCCGGGCATCGTCATCTGGCCCATCGAGGACATGTCCTTTCCGGACATGTCCATTCCGGACATCGAGTGTCCGGCCATGCCGGCCATTTCGATGGTGATTTTGCCCGTCGAATCCACGCGGGGAATCGCCTGATTGCGATCCTGCAGCCATCCCTGCATCAGATGGATTTCGTCCGTCTGCGCGTTGATGATGCGCGCGGTCAGGCGCTGCACTGCTGGATCAGCGCCGTGGGACGGGGCCCAGCGCGACATTGTGATGGCCTGCGCGTGATGATGAATCATCCCGCTCATGAAATCGATATCAGCCTTGGTGTACGGCAGGCGGGCGCTGTCGGCGCGTGCGCGTTGAGTCGCGCCGGCCTGCCCTGGCACGAACACAGGTCGTGTTGCGCTTGCGCCGCCCGGTGAGGATCCGCCGGTTGCAGAACGACCGCTGGCGCAGGCGCTCAAGGCAGAAGCGCCCAAGGACAGCAGTGCAACGGCGCCGGCAAGGCGAGTGTAGTTCACCAGAATGGCTCCGGACTTGGTGGCTAATGAAAAAGTGAACATCATCAAAACTATGCTAATTGGCCCTATCGTGCTTGTTAACGGTGTGAACCGATGCGCCATACGACGGCGCGCGCAATCACACTCACTGCTTTCTACACAAAATGTCAGCGAGATACAATTTCCTTTCGTCCCAATGCAGCAGGCGAGGACGTGCCGCTGCGAGACAATGACAAAACGATCAGCGTGAGCACGTACGGAACGGCCAGAAACAGGTTGTACGGCACACTTTGCAGCCCCAGTGACTGAAACTGATTCTGCAGCGCATAGGCCGCTCCAAACAGCAATGACGCAGTCGCGACACCAAGCGGTCGCCACCGACCCAGCACAACAATTGCAATCGCAATAAATCCACGACCTGCTGACATGTTTTCGACAAATGTACCGGCCTGCGCCAGCACGAGTGTGGCACCGGCCAATCCTGCCATCGCACCGGCAAACAACACCGCACCAAATTGCACACGCCGAACATGTATGCCGGCGGCTGCTGCTGCTTCGGGACTTTCTCCAACGGCACGCAGCGATAATCCTGCCTGTGTTCGCGACATCCACCACGCGACGCCGGCAATGGCGCCGTACAACACATAGGTGATTGGTGGTTGTGCAAACAGCGCATGACCAATCACTGGAATTGCGCTGAGCATTGGAATCTCGAACGGTCCTGTGGTTGGCGTTGACAGTGATACGCCGGACGCTCCGTAGATCAGCCGATACAACGTGCCGGTGAGGCCAAGCGAGAACATCGTAATTGCGGTGCCGGTGATGATTTGGTCCGAGCGCAAACCGACGGCAAACACCGCAAAGAATGCGGCGATGACTAACCCGCTTAATGCACCAACCGCAAATCCAACCGTTGGACCAAACACACCTGCGGCGACTGTCGCACCAAGCGCTCCTGCGATGATCGAACCTTCCAATCCGATGTTGATCACGCCCGCGCGTTCACTGACGCATTCACCGACGGCGGCAAGCGCAAACGGCGTTGCCCAACGTATGGTGGCTTCGAGAAACGCGTCAATCATTGCGGACGCGGTTCAACTGCGAAGTGTTCGCGAAATCAAGGGTCAGTGCGACGCGCGTTGCGTTCATGTTCCCGCCTCGGTTGAACGCAGGCTGCGCGTTTGCCAGCGATCTGCCGCCAACACCAGCAAAATGAGAAGCGCTTCAACCACCGACACCAGCACTTCGGGTACGCCGGCATCGCGCTGCATCGCGTTGGCCCCCGATTCCAGTGCGCCGAATAACAGTGCGGTCACCAGAACACCCAACGGATTCAGTCGCGCCAGCAATGCCACTGCAATTGCCGTGTAGCCGTAACCGGGCGAAATGTTTTCGTACAGCGAATACGTGACGCCCGAGAGTTGACTGGCACCCGCCAGCCCGGCAATGGCGCCGCTCACGAGGAACGCAACCGTTGTTGTGCGAGCGACATCAATACGACCAGCGCTTGCGGCGGCGCGCGCATTTGCCCCTACCGCGCGCAAGCGAAATCCGCCGGCGCGATCGCGAAGCCACCACCAGAGCACAAATCCAATGACGAGTGCGAGCAAGAATCCCAAATGCAGACGCGTTCCTGGAAGAATGATCGGAAGCTGCGCGTGCACATCAATTGTGAATGACTGCGGAAAGACGCGCGTTTTTTCCTGCAACGGACCGCGCACGAGATAACCAACGGTGTGAATCGCGACGTAATTCAGCATGATCGTACTGATGACTTCCAGCACACCAAACTTCTGACGCAACAGGGCCGCAATTCCGGCCCACGCTGCACCGGCCGCGCATCCGGCGATCAACAACAACGGAATTGTAAATCCGCCCAGCTGCGGAGCCGCTAATGAAGCAAACGTCGCCGCCGCAGCGCCGGCCAGCAGCTGTCCTTCTGCGCCAATGTTCAGAATACCCGCACGAAATGCGAGCGAAACTGCGAGTCCTGCCAGCGCCAGCGGAATTGTGCGAACGAGTGTGGCGGATGTAATCGCATACCACGAACCCGCAGCACCATTCACCAACGCAATAAGCGCGTCACCCGTGCGTTGTCCCGTTACGGTCAGCAGCACGACGAGCAGAACAACAGCCGCACTCACCACCAGCACTGCACGCAGCAGCGCGGCCAACATCTTTCGCGGGATACTTCCGCTACGGGCGCGCGGCAGTTCGGTCGATGCTGCCTTGCTGACGTCACTCACGCGCGCATCACCTATGCACTCGGCGCAGCTGCCGCAGTCACACCCAACATGGCACGACCAATCACTTCGCGATCACCCATCACTTCGCTGATCTGCCCCGCGTGCATCACCACCACGCGATCCGCGAGCGCGAGCACTTCATCGAGATCGCTCGAATACACGACAACCGCGGTACCAGCCGCACGCGCATCACGAAGCGCTGTATGCACCGCGTCGGCCGCGCGAAAATCGAGGCCGCGTGTTGGATTCTCAACTACCAGCGCTTGAGGGGTGTCCGCCAGTTCCCGACCCAGCATCAGCTTCTGCTGATTGCCGCCAGATAACGTGCGCGCTTCGACGTTCTCCGAACCGGCGCGCACATCCCGTTCGCTGATGATCGTTTGCGTCGCGCGTTGCAGGTCGTTCCACGGCATACGTCCGACGCGTGACCCTGCGTCGCGGAGCGCGACATTTTCGACGAGCGAACGATCGAGCATCAGTGCGTCGTTGTGTCGGTCTTCGGGCACAAAACCAATCCGCGGCGGCAACAGCACGCTGCCTTCAGTTGGAAACATTCGTCCCGACAACAAGCGCAGCAGTTCGCGTTGACCTGCACCTTCGACGGCGGCGAGTCCGACAATTTCGCCGGCGTGCACGCTAAGTGAAACGCGACTTACGCGTGACACACCCTGTGCGTCGCGCACACTCGCCGATTGGGTTTGCAAGACGACCCGTGGCGAAATCGTGCTCGCCGTATCGTTTTTGGTCTCTGACCCCCTGGTACCACTTTGAATCACTTGCGCGCGTGTCGTACCGGAATTGGTCTCTGACCCCCTGGTACCACTTTGAATTACGTCCACGCGCGTCGTATCGGAATTGGTCTCTGACCCCCTGATCACTGTCCGGATTGCAGAGCCCAACATCGCAGCTGCGAGGTCGGTCTCGCTCGTGTTTTCGACCGACGAACTCAATACAGTTTTGCCGAGTCGCAGGACAGTGACGTCGGAGGCAACGGCGAGCGCGTCGCGCAATTTGTGAGTGATGAGCACAACCGCATGACCGCTCAGTGCAAAGTTCTTCACCCAGCGCAATAACTCCTGCGCCTCACTTGGGGCCAGCACCGCCGTCGGTTCGTCCAGGATCAGTACGCGCACGTCGCGCGCGAGCGCCTTCACGATTTCGCACCGCTGTTGCGCGCCAACCGACAAATCCGATACGCGCGCAAATGGATCGAGCTCCAGGCCCGTCCGTTCGCTGATAGTTTTGACACGAACCGCCCAGTCGTTTACCGAAAATCGACCGCGTCCGCCCAACGCGACGTTTTCGGCAACGGTCATCGCCGGCACCAGCGTGAAGTGCTGATGCACCATGCCCATTCCGGCCGCCAGGGCCTCGCTGGGCGACGAAAAACGCACGGCCTTGCCGTCGAGTTCAATCGAACCCGCGTCGGGCTTTACGAGCCCGAAAGCGACGCGCATCAGCGTGGTTTTTCCCGCGCCATTTTCACCCAGCAGTGCGTGCACGGTTCCCGGCCGCACGTGCAGCGTAGCGTCGTTCAGCGCGATCACACTGCCGAACCGACGCTGGATCCCGAGCAGCGACAGCGCTGCCGCCGATTCGGGACGCGCCACCGTCACAGACCGGTTGGCAGCAGCAGAAACGACCACGGCACACCAAAGCGCTGCTCGAGCCACCGGCCCAGTGCCTGCACTCCCAGCGTCTCGGTTGCGTAATGCCCCGCATATACCACACACACATCATGCTCGGCGCTGTCGACCGCAGTGTGATGTGTGCCTTCGCCCGTGATCAGTGTATCGATTCCCGCATTGCGTGCTTCGAGCAACGAATCCGGGCCGGCGCCCATGCCACTGCAGATCGCCCATTTGCGCGTGACGCGATTGGCGACAGGCAATGATGTACGCACGGTGCCGCCGTACGTCGCCGCGTATTTCGACACGCGATCTACGAGTGCAGCCGTTGGCTCATCGCACATACCGGCCAAACCAATGTCGACGCCCTTGTGCCGGCCAAAGAGTGCGTTTGCCTTCAAACCAAACGCTTCGGCCAGCAGGACATTGTTGCCCAGCGTGGCGTGCATGTCGAGCGGAATGTGTGTGCTGTACAGAGCGATGTCGTGTGTCATTAGGGCCGACATCCGCTCGTACGTTTTTCCAACCACAGGTTGCAGTCCGCCCCAAAACAAACCGTGATGCACGATGAGCAAATTCGCACCGACCGCGGCTGCTGCGTGGATGCTGGCCAGCGACGCATCAACAGCAACAGCAACACGTGTGACACGACCGCTATTCGCGACCTGCAAGCCGTTAAGCGCGACACTCGAATCGGGCACACCCACAGTGCCCAATTCAGCGTCCAGTGCGTTGACGATGTCGGTGAGTGAAACCGCGGAAGTTGCAGGTGATGCCGACGCAGTTGCAGCAGTCGCATTGGTCATGACGCGCGCCTATGGTTTGGCTTTGATACTGGTGTCCGCACCCGCCAGCAAATCATCCAGCGTGTGGAACGTGCCTTCCTTGAGCGATTTTCCAATTGAGTCGATTGTGGCGATGGTGCCAGCCGGAATGCGCGCAGTGAACGCCGGATTGATCTCGAGACGCACGACATCTTTCGACACGCCGAGATCAATCACACGACCTTTGAAATTTCCTTCCTTCACTTCGCGCGCGATCATCAACAACGCCTTTGGCAGATCGATGACGACGCTGGCAATGACAACTTCGGGTGCGAGCTGGTTCTGATTGGAGTTGGCGCCAAATACGAGGATTTTCTTTTCCTTCGCTGCCTGGAAGATGCCAAGTCCGGCGGCATCCGCGTTTTGGAAGATGATGTCGGCGCCTTTGCCAATTTGCGTGAGCGCAAGTTCTTTGGCAGCGCTCACGTCGTCCCAGTTACCGACGTACGCCACCAGCACACGCGCTTTCGCATTTACTGATTTTGCGCCGCGTTCAAACGCCGCAAAGCTTGCTTTCACCGGCGGAATTTCGGCGCCCGCAATCAATCCAATGACATTTGACTTTGTCATCGCGCCCGCGAGTACACCCGCCTGATACGACGCTTGCTCGAATGCGAATGCGACTCCGGCAAGATTGGGTGCAACTACGCGTCCTGATGTAATTACGTAAACCGTTTTCGGAAACTGCGGCGCCACGCGAACGGCGGCATCCTGAAATTCAAAACCGTGTCCGAACACCAACGCGTAATTCTGTGCACCGTACTGCCGGAAATTTTCTTCGTACTCGGCCGGTGTTTTTGTTTGGATATGACTGATTTCGGCGCCCATCGAATCGCGAATGGCCAGCAACCCATTGTACGCTCCGGTATTCCAACCTTGATCAGAAATTGGACCAGAGGTTACGAGGGCCACATGCATGGCCGACTTGGCCGTTCCGGTCGAATCGCCGGCGGCTTTGTCTTTCGGAGCGCACGAAGTCGTGCTGAGCAAGAGCGATGCGCAAAACGAAAAGGCGGCGGCACGAACGCCGATTTGAGAGCGATTGATGAAGCGAGCCATGTCAGTATGCCGTGCAGAGGGTGAAGCGACTTTGGCCGAGTGTAAGTGCGGTGCGCGGGCGCGGCGGGACGATCAACTGTCGAGATTCACACCAAGTAATGTGAGTACTCGTTCCAGATCGTCGTTTGAGAAGAAGGCAATGCGAACTTCACCGCGTTCCTTTCCGGTCAGATGCAGGCTGACGGTTGTCTGCATTTTCTTGCGCAGCAGTTCTTCAACGCGACGCATTTCTGCGCCTGCGGCAGGCGTGCTTGGTGCAACACCGGTGTCGGCGGGTTTTGCTTTGCGTCCGCTTTTCGCAGGCGAAGGACGCGAGCCGCGGACGCGTTCTTCAACATCACGCACTGAAAGTGTTTTTGCGATGATGTCGCGCGCGAGATCGGCCATTGCCCGTTCAGTCTCGAGCGGCAACAGCGCTCGCGCGTGCCCAACTGAAAGTTTTCGCTCTTGCAACATGCGCTTTACCGATGCGGGCAACGCCAGCAATCGCAGTGCATTGGCAACGGTCGAACGTTCTTTGCCAACAACGTCAGCGACTTCCTGTTGCGTGGCAGAGAAATCGTCAATGAGACGCTGATATCCGTCCGCTTCTTCAATGGGATCGAGATCTGCACGCTGAAGATTTTCGATCATCGCGAGTGTGAGCATCGCGCGATCGTTTGTCTCTCGAACTATTGCCGGAATTTCTTTCCAGCCAAGGCGCTTCGCTGCGCGCAGTCGGCGTTCACCTGCGATGAGTTCGTAGCCCGTATGATTGGGCGACGGTCGCACGGTGATTGGCTGCAACAAACCCTGCGAACGCAAACTTGATTCGAGATCCGCGAGGTCCTGCGGATGAAATTCCTTGCGCGGTTGAAACGAATTCGGTGCGATGTGTTCAATTGGCAGCAATCGATACGTCGATGTCTGCGTGTCGGTTGTTACTGATCCATTGTCAGAGCGGGCGGCGATTGGCGCTGTGGATGTGCTTGGGCTTGCCGCGCCCGATTCACGTTCCGCTGTGCTGGGCGGCGGTGTGGTGCGAACCTGCGTTGCGCCGGCCGGAGGTGCGGGGGCGATCTCAGCGGCTACGGATTTCGCTGGCGGTGGGTCGGCCGCCGCCGGAGTCGCGACGTCGGCGGGGGAAGGCGTTGCGGCGGCGTTGGCGGTTGCTGCTGGGCCGCTTGGCTTTGGTGTTTCGCGACGCGCGAGGAGTGCATCGAGTCCGCGTCCGAGGCGGGACGGTTTTTCTGGAGGTGCCATCTTTGCGCCTATTTAAGGGACAGTAAACGCACAGCACTACGCCATGATAGGCTCATTGAGCTGCTTCCACGCGTTGGTTGTTTCTTTCGATGATTTCTTTGGCGACGGCCATGTAGGCTTGAGCCCCCACCGACGCGATGTCGTAGACGACAATCGGCTTGCCGAACGACGGTGCTTCGGCCAGGCGAATGTTGCGTGGAATTACCGTGGAGTACACGCGATCGCCAAAGTGTGCGCGGGCGTCGGCTGCGACCTGGCGCGAGAGATTCAGGCGTGCGTCGTACATCGTGAGGAGTACGCCTTCTACTTCAAGCGCCGGATTGAAGGCGTCCTGGACGCGCTGGACTGTCTCGAGGAGCTGGGACAGTCCTTCGAGCGCGTAGTACTCGCACTGGAGCGGGATCAGCACCGCATCCGTCGCGACCAGCATGTTCAGCGTAATCAGGCCCAGTGATGGCGGGCAGTCGATCAGGATGAAGTCGTATTGGTCTCGCACCGAAGCAAGCGCTGCTTGCATTCGATTAGTTCGGTCTGCGAGGTCGACGAGCTCCACTTCGGCGCCGGCCAGATCGGGCGTTGTCGGCAGCACGTCGAGGTGCTTGAAGTGCACTCCGCGATGCAGTCCTTCTTCGATGGTATTGGCGCCCAGCAAAACATCGTAGGTGTTAATGCCGATGTCTTCGCGGTTGATGCCGACGCCGCTTGAGGCGTTGCCTTGGGGGTCGGCGTCAATGAGGAGCGTGCGCTGTTCGGCGACGGCCAGCGAGGCAGCCAGATTTACGGCGGACGTTGTTTTTCCGACGCCGCCCTTCTGGTTGGCGATGGCTAAAATGCGACCCAAATGTGGTGTTGGTTGAGGGAGCCGAAGTATGGGGCGGTGGGTCTCAAATGGCTATCGTCGAGACGTGGATTGGTACGGTCTGTTTCACGTGGAACGTTCTTGGGCCCGATGCGGCTCAGGGAAAGGCGGCTGGCGGTTCTCTTCTAGTCCACGCAACAGATTTCACGCGGAGGCGCGAAGGAACTCGTGAGAGTTCCTTGCCCGAACAGATCAATGCCGTTGGCAACGCGACGCCAACGCACGCTGTTTGGCAGCCGGTGAGCGGAATCCGCACGTCGCCTGAAGTCGGTTTTCCGGATCGGCTCTTTTGGACAGTGGCAATTCCCACACTTTTGGCCGGTTTGGAAGAATGTGAGCTCTTCGAATGGCATTCAGCACCGAATTGACTGTCAAAAATTCTCCACCCGACTAACAATCGTGATCCTGGAAATTCACTGTCACAGATGTTCCACGTGAAACAGTTCCAACAAAAAGCGGGAGCTGCCAGTTGGCAGCCCCCGCTCTATTGAAGGACGCAGCGACTTATCGCGGCCTTGGGACGT
>JBDTTO010000011.1:0-15620 GCA_039930585.1 Gemmatimonadaceae bacterium | reverse complement strand
GCGCGACATCTGCCACAGCGCTGAGAGAAGTTAGTAACTCACGCAAAGTTTTTTTGCAACGTCGAACGTGTCTCATGCGCATTGTTGAGATCCGTCACCGATGCTGTATGACGTTTGTCGTGATGAATCGACATTGTCATCTTGTCACGCGGCGGTGTGAAGTAAATTTGACGGTCAATGAATGCTCCTGCGCGCGCGACGAACAAAGTAATAGTGAATGAAGCGCGTGAACGCGGGTCATGCGTGCGCTTTTTCTCGATCGATGCTGTTACGCGAGGGCGATGACTCCAACCGCTATTCCACCAACTAAATCAGTTTCTGCCCGCGAAACTCGGCCATAAATCCTGGATCGAGCTCTTGGCACCACGACACACATAGATGCGAACCGACTGTTCTTCCGACACGCCCCACGGATTGCTCGTGCGGGCCTTCTCTGTGCATTCACTGTAGAATTTTTGCAGCTCATCTGCATTCTGTGCCGGCACCACCGCCACGTCGCCCCGTTTGTTGCCCGGTCCAAAAAACCAGTACGAACCGACCGGAGAGATTGCCGGCGGCAGTCCCTGCTCTCGCCCAAGCAGATCGAGCGCCCCCGCACGTCCGTAGTTCGTGCCCAGAATGATCGCGTTCGCCGTGTCTGCCGGCGGGAGTTCACGCCAGACGCGCGCAGTCTTCGTCGCCAGATCTTCCCAGCCCAGCATGTCGGCAAAGTCCTGCGGGAGCGGAATCACGTCGCCTTGATTCGACCGGTGTGTCTGGCCGAGCTGTACTGAGACTGCGGACATTTCGACGGGCGCGAGCACAGGCAGGCCAAAGGGAAGTCCGATCATCCCGTACAGTGCGACCACTGCGGCGACGACGGCGAGGACCTTTGTTGGCCGCCTTGGCGAGATGCGAGTTGACCATGCGTCGATGCCCGCCGCCCCAGCCGCGATCAGAATCGGGTAGATCGGCGCGATGTAGTACGCCTTCCCCCGCAGCGCCAAAAGGATCAGAAAGGCGGTCGCCGCGGCAACCGCGACCGGACGGAAATCAGGCTCGACGATCGTACCATTTTTCGGCGACTCTGACCCCATTGATCGGGCCGTACCATTTTTCGGCGACTCTGACCCCATTGATCGGCCGTACCATTTTTCTGCGACTCTGACCCCATTGATCGGCCGTACCATTTTTCGGCGACTCTGACCCCATTGATCGGGCGCGCTCGGCGAGGCACGGCGGATAGTTTAGGTTGTCCGCTTCCGCACAACTTCCCCGTCGGCCACTCGATGTCGCCTGTTAGCACCCGCGTCGCCATTGCGGTCATTTCGCTGGCCTTTGGCGCCCACAGCACCGCGGCCAAACCGTTCGACCGCCGCATTGTCGACACGGTCGAGGTGGGCAATCCCGTCAGCGAAACGAATCACGGTTACGTAGGCGCCGATGCAACCACTGGCGTGACCGACGGGATTTCTTATCGCCAGGCGCGCGGGTACATGCGCTACGCGATGAAAACGTTTGACGATACGCCGCTCTCGGTCGCGTGCACATTTGTTGGCTCGGCGAACGAGTCGCTCAACTATGAATTGGTGGTTGAGGACAGCGTGATCGCGACGAAGACGCTTAAAACGCCCTCGGTCGAACCAGTCGTGGTTGAAATCGCCGTCCCGTTCGCGATCACCAAAGGCCGGACGAACGTTGCCATCATCATCCGCGCTCGGGATGGCATGACTCCAGCACTGCGATCACTGCGCACGGTGCAGGATCACAACGAATTGCAGCAATAGTCAGGTCGAGTACTCAACACGCACTTTGTGTCGAGCGTTTGTTTCACCGTTACCACGTGCGCTTAACCCTTTGGAGTTGGCCGATGAATCTGTTCCGCGTTTCGCGAGTGGGCCGAGTGGTGTTGACGATGATCGTGGCGAGCGTGCTGCCGTTGCGTGCGCCTCTAAGCGCGCAGGCGGCCAAGCCGGCGCCCACTGGTCAGAAATATCTGACGCGCCCCGAGCTGACCGACTACACCGAAACCAGTCGCTACGACGATGTGATCGCGTACATGAAGCAGATGGCGGCGGTCAATCCGCAGATTCATCTCACGACATACGGTTACACGCACGAAGGTCGCGCGCTTCCGCTCGCGGTTATTGGTGCACCCGGCGCGACGGCCGCGCAGGTGAAGGCCACTGGCAAGACGCGTGTGTACATCCAGGCGAACATTCACGCCGGCGAAGTTGAAGGAAAAGAAGCGGTGTTGTGGTTGCTGCGCTCAATTGCGAAAGGTGAGCGCAACGAATGGTTCAAAACCACGGTGTTATTGATCAATCCGATTTACAACGCGGACGGAAACGAACGCATCAACGTGACCAACCGCGGCAGCCAGGCTGGCCCCGTGAGTGGCATGGGTACGCGCGAAAACGCGTTGGGTTTCGATCTCAATCGCGACGGTACCAAGATGGAAACGCCAGAAGCACGTTCGATGGCGCGATTGTTGACAGAGTATGATCCGCAGGTTGCCATGGATCTGCACACGACCGATGGAAGTTCGAACAGCGGCTTCACGATGACGTATGAAACGTCGCTCAACCCGAATAACTCGAAAGCAGAGATGAGTTATCTGCGTGATGAGCTGTTGCCGCAGATGACAAAAGCCGTAAAGACCAAGTACGATGCCGACTGGTGGTACTACGGTGGTGTATCCGGCAACGGCGCTGATCGCGGATGGCGTTCGGATGCGGAGCTCGCAAAGCCACGCTACACGTCCACGTACTACGGTGTGCGCAACATCCTCGGCCTGCTGACGGAAGCGTATTCCTATGCATCATTCAAGATGCGTATTACCGATACGTATCACTTTCTCGAAGAATCACTGGGCATCATTTCGAAGAGTGGGCCGCGTATTCGCGACATGGTCGCCGCGGCGAACAAGGAATCGATTATTGGGCAGCAACTTTCGGTTCGCCAGCAGTTGGTGAAAGCGCCGCAGCCCGTGAACGTGGCATTTCAACCGACGGCGTCAGTGCGCAATCCGTATGTCGCCGATCGTCCATATCGTTTGATGGCGGAAGATCACGTTGGACGCACGTTTGAAATGTTGCCGTTCTACGGCACCACGGAACCGACTGAAACGAGTGTCGCGCCACGCGTGTGGGTGATTCCGAATTCAGCAACGCCGGCGCCTGCGGCACCTCCCGCGGGCGCACCTGCTGGTGGCGGCGGTCGTGGTGGACGTGGCGGCGGTGGTGGCGGTGGATTTGGCGGCGGCGGTGGAACACCAACGCAGCGCATGATTGCGAGTGTCATTGATCGTCTTGAAGCGCACGGTATCAAATACACGACGACGGCTGCGGACATGCCGTTCAACGGCGAGCAGTACAAGATTGCGACGAACGTGTTGGCCGATCAGACGTATCAGGGCACGCATAAAGCGCGCACGTTGACGGGCGCGTGGGAAGCCACGCAGCAGACGTTGCCGGCGGGTTCAATCATCATTCAGATGGATCAACCGTTGGCACGTTTGGCGTTCATTCTGTTTGATCCGCGTTCCGATGATGGATTCATGTGGTGGAACATCATGGACGCGGTGCTCGGCACTTCGCCGCCGTATTATCCGGTGTGGCGTTCGATGAACGCGGTGGGGAATTAAATCCGGACGAGCTGTTGACTACTGTTTGTAGCTAGCTGTGAAAGTCAGGTCGCCGCGTCATTGGCAAGGCGCGGCGACTTTGTCTGGGTGTGCAACGACAAGTGAACGAATTGAACCTCGATATTGAAAGGCGATCCTGGGTTATGAGCGATCACGAAATCCCGCTGCGCTTCATCATTGAGCATCCGCCTGCCGCCGTACATTGGGCGTTGCAGATTGGGAAAGACGCGCTGCAGCCGGCAAATTTGTACACAACTTCGTTGATTGTGTTTGACATCTCAGTGCGCGCGGTGAACAACAAGAAAGGCGAGCTCGATTTTCGCGGGCCTGCTGTACAAGGACCATCCGGCGTACGATTTGTTTATCTCAACTCCGGCACACTTGCGGGTGATGCAAGGTCTGTGTTTACGAGGCGCGCGAAAGTGTCGCTCATGACGATCACGCGCAGTCAGGTTGAGCAGCTCGTTGAATCGAAGTCGAACGTTCTCGAAGTGCGCATCAACGGCACGGGTAAAGATGGAACGCCGGCTTGCGCGACGGTTCCACTGTTGGGAACAGGCTGGCGGATTGTGCCGAAAAACATGTGATGAAACGCTGCTGTGAATACGATTCAAAACAGGAGAAACTGTGACGGTGCAATACAAAATATTCGGAGGTGTTCTTGCGAAAAACGTAAATGGGCACGACGCCGAACAACCTCCCACCGGTTCATATTGAAAACCCAGATTCAATCGAGTCTACAGCATAACAGTCAATGCAACTGCAACGCGACGTTCAACGCGCTGCCGTAGTACTCCGCCCCTGAAAGTACGCAGCACGCTGTGCAAACACGTTGGCTAACGTCTGATTGCCACGACGCGCCTCAAGCTGGGAAGCTTTGTCATAAGCCTGATATGACAGCAACACTGCTTGCGGCCCCCAAGGCGCCGACAAATACCAACGTTCGGCTTCTTCGTAGTTGCCAACACGCTCAAGCCAGCGCGCACGCACGGTTCGTGTAAACTGCCACTCCAGCGGACCGGTCAAATCATGCAACTCGCGCGCTTCTCCAATCGAATCCCCAGTCGCTGACGCGTGGGCCGCTCGTAATGTTCGCATGGTTACGCTATCCGACACACTCATGTGACGCTTGAGCTCAAGCGCGCGCAATCGACGGGTAAACGCCCCATTGTCCGACGCACGATCCGCCAATATTGCGGCAACAGCAAGACGATTCCATCGAGCGTCGGAGGTGTCGCGCATTGCTGCGCGCTCGAGTACATCGCCAGCATTTTTCCAGATCGCAACAGGCGCCTGAAAGTCGAACAATTGCGCGACATCACCCCACGAATTGGCGGCGGCAACTGAATCAATCGCCGCCAACAATGAACCACTAAGCACAACGTCGTTCACCCGATTTTGCGCGGCATTCATTTGCATCAACACCGTTAACCCGGCTGCCTGATGTTGGCGCGAACTTCCCGGCGAGGCGACTGAATCGGCCACAGCTCGAGCGGTGGCTGTAACGCCAACCGATCCGACTGCCATTAACAAACTGCGCAGCGTGTTACGCGGTGAATCTTCGCGCATCCCGCGCACGAGTGCGGTTTCCGCCACCGCAGACCGACTGGTGAGCGCGAGCGCGAGCACCAACCCGCGAATAATTCGATCGGACTGCGACGGAAGCGCCAGCAACGGCGCGACAATCTTGCGTGCTTCCGCTTCATCGCCACGCTCCATCGCAAGCTGGGACAGGTGCCAACGCACTTCCGGATGCCCAAGCGAATCGAGCGCCAACGTGCGTCGCAAAGGCGCCTCGGCATTAGTGGTCGGTTGCCCGAATAACGGACCGACATGCATGCGATACTCGGCCAGCTCCGACCACGCATCAGCATCGTCCGGATACCGTTGCACCAGCGTCAACAACTCGCGCTCGGCGGCGGGGTCGTTCATGCTGAATTTGGCGGTGGCGGCTACAAGCAGTGCGTAGCGCTCGGGTAGTTGCTTGCTGAAGCGAAGTGCGTTCGCGCGGGCGGGGCTGCGTCCGACATCAACCCCGGCCCAACCTTCGGTGAACGCCAATCGATACCACGCAAATGCGTATGTTGAATCGATAGCGAGTGCGTTTTTGTAGGCGGCGATCGCGTCAAACAGATGCCAGTCGCGTAGGGCACGCTCGCCGGCCAGAAGCGCTTTGAGCGCGAGTACTGATGCAGTGCCTCCTAACGCAGTGCTACCCAATGCGCGTCCTTCGCGCGCGACCAGCAACGACGCGCCCAGTTGGTCGGCCAACGCGAACAACGAATCGACAGCGCCAGCGACGTGGGCGCGCACGACGCGCGCGGATGCGTCGCCGGCGTTTCTCATTTCGGCATCAATTTCCACGCGGTCACCCAGCACTACCACCGTGCCCGTGACCGCTACCGTTGCGCCCAGCGCGTTCAATACGGTTGCCGAATTGTTGGTTCGGTCGGGCTTTTCACCGACGGTCGAAAGTACCGCATTCGCTTCGACCGTTCGTAACACACCGGGTGCATCAAGTCTGCCCGACAACAGCGCCGCCAGTGCTTCGCCGAGGAAGGCTCGGGCCGAATCGCCGCGAACGGCAAACGGAAATACTGCGACCACTGGCACACCGTTCGTGGTGGTCGCAATCGCATCAGGGTGCGTTCGGTTGCGAAGCACTACTGCAATCACAACACTAAACGCGAACAGCGCTCCAATGGCGAGGCCTTTGTAGCGGCCATTCTTTCGCGTTGGTTCGACAATGGTTGCCGTCGGCGTCGAACTTGGCCCGGCCTGCAACGGAAGCTCGGGTGCCGTGTCGACATTGTTAACGGCGGTTGCCGCAGCCGTTGCCGGCTGATCCCCGGTTGGCGCTTCGCTTTGCGGCACGGCCGCGATTGCAGTGGCCGTGATTGGCGCGACTTTCGCTACGGCGAACGCGTTGGCGGATAACTCCGCAGGCGACACGGCTCGCAACTCTTCCGCATAGCGCATTACTGCCGCATCCGCATCCGTTTCGAGTTCTGCGCGAACGAGAGCGTTGTGCACCCTGGCGTGTTGCACTGCGGCGGCGCGATCACCGGCCGCGACCAACGCGCGCATGTAGCCAAGTGCGACCCGTGAGCTGAGCGGATCCTCGAGCGTCAGGCGTCGCCACCAGGTGACGGCTTCGGCCACATCACCTCGCGTGTCCGCAGCGGCGGCCAGGGTCTGCAGCGCATCGTTCGCCGTTTGCGCGAGTGTTCGGCGTTCTTCGTCGCACCATCGGTCAAATGCGCCGGCGTTTGGAATTTGCACGCCGTCCAGAAACGGGCCGACGTACTCCTGCATCGCCAAACGGTGGTCGCCTTGTTTAAGCGCTTCGCGAAACGTCCACAGATCGCATTCAATGAGTGAGCGATGGAGGGAAAGGTCGGTGGCGCCGCTGATCAGATTGGCCAACGCGACGTCCTGCCGGAGTCCGTACAACAATTGGCCGAGGGCGTGGCGTGCACTTTCGTCGTTGCTGTCGGGCCATAACAGGGCCAGCAAACGTTCGCGCGGAACCGGTCGATCGTTTGTTGCCAGAATTGCGAGCACCGCCAGTCGGTGGCGGCGCGTCACGCGCACGTTTCCTCCGGCTGAGTCAATCAGCGAAAGACCACCAAACAGCTTGAGCTGCAATGACATACGGGCGATGACGCGGCGATGATCGGGTGATGGGACTCGATCGCGAAGATAGAGCCGGGCACCACAGCCCGATACCTCAAATCTTCAGGAGCACTCACATGTTTCGTTTCGAACTTCTCTGCGCCCTCGCCCTTCCCTGCAGCATTAATGCGTGCACCGACTCCAGCATTGTCGCCCCGGCCGCCCGCGAAGTGCGGTATTCGGGCACTGTCTCACAACCAGCGGGCGGCGCATTTCTGGTTTACAAGATTTCAGGTGTGTGGAAGGTGAACGACAAGAATGAGCTCATTAGCGGCGTGGATACGGTCAACATCATTGACGCATCGGTTTATGGGCAGACCGGGACGGCGCGTTACGTCCTGAAGACGTTGTGCGCCAGCGTTGTTGGCAAGGAAGCATGGGCCGAGCAGGAAGTTATTGAGACAAGCAGCCCTCTGTCCGCGCCAGTCGGAAGCAAGGGAGTTGTGCACTTCATCAATGTTGGTGGAGTGGCGCGTGGTGCGGGCGGACCGAAAGACGCGTTGTATCCAGCGGGAAACTTGTGCGCTGACAAACCGAGTGGATTGCCCGTGTTTGATATGGCCGGCGGCATCGTTGTGATTCCGTAACCAGCCGCGAACCGTCAAAGCACCAGCCGAAAGCTTTAGCCAACAGCAAAAGCAAAGGCAAAAGCAGGACGCGGATAATATCGATTCAAAAAAAGATGACGCGGATTTCTTCACAAGAACTGGGCGGAGTTCTCACTGATGAATCTGCGTCATCGTTTTCAGAAATCTGCGAGATCTGCGTCCTGCTGTGGCTTTTCCCCAGACACCGCGAGATCGCTATCCTGCTGTGGCGTTTCCGCCGATGCCGCAATTTCAGTGCGTCAATGCATAGACGAAATAATTGACCCACAATTTGTAAGCCTCATTTGCAGGAACCATGTTGTAGCCTTCGTCCGAAAATTCGATGAACTCGCCAATGTCCGCGTAGTTATCAATGACGGCGAGCATTCGTTTGTTTGGATCATTGTCTTCAAAGAATCCCATGTACTCGGGTTGGTACCGCCCCGTTTTGCTGGGAATCTTGTTGAGATCGATGTTGAAAAACGTATTAAAAATGCGATGACTGTTATTCAGCTTGATGGGTATGGCGTTTGGAAACGCACGACGCCACTGATACACAAGATTCCGGTAGTCCGGATTGGGATCGCCTTCGATGTCGTCAAAAATGATGAAGCCACCGCTGCCGATGTATTTCTGCAATCCCTTCAATTCGGCGTCGGTGAGATTCCATCCGCCTGGTTCGGACAGATACGCGACGGGATATCGAAAAATTTCCGGCTGGTCAAACCGAACGAGAATACTTCCCGTAATCTGTCCCTGCGAAACAAACGGATGTATGGAGGACAGCTCGCGCAGAATTTCCATGAAGTGCGTTTCGGTGCGCGGATAATCGTGCGACCATCCCGGACCCTCGCCACCGCACTCGTAACTGCCCTGGTATTTGATGCGCGCAAACGTGATACGTCCGTCGTACAATGGATTGCCCGCGAAATACGGCGAGACGAAATAGTTCTCGCGATCCCAATTGGTTGAACACGCCGAATTGCGAAATCCACCACCGCCACGACGTTGCGCGTTTGCCAGTGACGCACTACCAACGAGCACCGCCATCATCACACTGGCGACGATCAATTTCCGCCCACCGGCTTGCAGTAACACGTTCGGCATGACCACTCCAGAGGGACGGATGACGGACTCGCTTTACTACGCTACAGCGCGCGTAACGCTGAGGCCAGCGCGGCTTCCGTTAACCTCTCGTCATTTTTTCACGGGCGCACAATTTCTGTTGCAAGACTCACCTTGTCCTCCGCCCCGCCGCCGAATACAAGAATATGTCCGGCATGTATACCACCAACAATGACACTGGCCGTTGGCCGGCGACGCGCCGAGTTCATGTGACCGAGCGACGAAAACGTGCGCGTGATCGGATCGTACGCCTCAACAGAACCGCGCACGAAGTTTTCGCCGCTCTCGCCGCCTATAATCGCGACTCGTCCGTCATCAAGCAGCGCAGCGGCATGGTTGGTACGTGACACAAGCATGCTCCCATTCACGCTCTCAAACTGACCCGTTGTTGGATTGTACAGCTCGGCCGTTGTGCCATCGGTGCCGTTGTTGCTGCCACCAACAATCAGTACAAATCCATTGGCCAATCGCGTTGCCGTATGTCCCGAACGCGCGCGAGACATGCTGCCGGTAAAGGTGAACGTGCCTGCAACCGGATCAAAAATTTCTGCGGACGCAAGTGGTGCGAATGCGCCGGCGTCATATCCACCAACAATCAAAATACGACCATCAAGTAGTGGCGTGGCCGTGAATTGACCGCGCGCGCTCTTCATCGATGCGGAGTATGTGCTGAAACGATTTGTCGCGGGATCAAACAATTCAACAGATGTCGTCGATTGCCACACCGGCACTCCGTACGGAATCGGGCCGTTGAATCCGCCGAGTACTGCGATTTTGCCGGCATTGGATCCGGTTGTAATTGGCACCAGCTGATGCAACAAGCGACGCACGCTCATCGCATTCGCCGCAACCGTTGACGCACCAGTCGAAACATTAACTATCTCGGCCGTGTTGTACGCGAGGTTGTAGTCTTCCACACCGCCAGTGACCAACACGCGATTCGCGTCAATCGCAATCGCTTCGGATTTAATGCGCGTTGACTTGAGCGCCGGGCCATTCGTAAATGCGCCCGTTGTCGGATCGAATATGTCTGTAGTCGCGAGCGCCGTGTAAACGCCACGCGAACGCTGTCCACCAATAAGCACCACGCGTCCGTCGCTTAGCGTTGCGGCTGCGTGATCATAACGCGGACTCTGCGGCAAACCCGCAGTTGCAACAAACGTCCGACCCGGTGACGCAGTAACCGTCGCCACGAAACTCTTTGACACTGTTGGATCGGCAACGCTCGTTGCGGTGAGTGTTACAACGCCCGGTGTCGCGGTGGGAATGAAACCGCGGAAGTAATCGACAGGCGTCGTGATTCCATTTAACGGATTTACACTCCAGGTCACATCGGGCGACACACCGGTCGGCGACACTGACCAATAAAACGTGAGCATGTCCGCCGTTGTGAGCGTTGGATTAGCCGGTACCAGAATGTCGAGCGTGACTTGTGTGGCGACGTTTACCGGCGCAGTTGTTGTTCGTCCCTGTGCATCAGTTGCGCGTAACGTCACCGTCGACAGCGTGGTGCCTGCAGTGAACACACCACTTGTCGAAATGGTGCTGCCATTTGCTGCACCATCAAACGTCCACGTGACTGGTGTTGCCACGTCGTTAAACGACGCAACGAATTGCGTGCTGGTACCCGGCGCCACACGCGTTGCACCGGAAATGCGAAATCCGGTGCCCGCCGAAACCGTGATTGATGCCGCAGCAGTTTTTGCGGGATCCTGAGTGCTCGTCGCACGCACCTGATACACACCAAGCGTTGCGGGCGCCGTGTACGTCGCGTTCGCCGCGCCGGTGCCCACCACCGCTCCCGTTGTTGCGCCGCCGGGAAGATCCCACGTCACACCTGTATTCATTGATCCCGTAACGGTCGCGGTGAGCTGCACGCTGCCACCCGCACCTACGGTTAACGTTGCCGGAACAACTGCGACACTGATTGGCGCTGCGGTCACCAGAATTGTGGCCGAACCGCTCTTTGAAGGGTCGGCGACACTCGTTGCGCGAATCGTGAATCGTCCCGCAAAGTTTGGAACGGCATACAGTCCTGTAGCGCTGATAACGCCTACGTTGGTGTTGCCGATCGGATCAACGGACCAGATCACCGTCGCATTCGTCGTACCGGTGACAGTCGCGATGAATTGGTAGGTCGACCCGGCCGTGACTGCCGTTGGGGGCAACGCCACACTTACCGCAACGACTGGCGGTTGAACGATTGGTGGTGTGTCTGATCCGCCGCACGCACTCAGCAGCAGGAGCATTACCGCAATTCGACGCATAAGCAGACCTTCGGTTTAATGAATGACAGCGGAGCAAGTGATGACTGCGTTAACCTCTAAAGAGCTGTGACGGATCGCGCTAGCCTTCGATCCCGTCGGGCGGTATCCTACACCTCCCACCCACCCATGTGTCCCGCAAGGAATAACCCAAGCTTGAACACTCCCAGAGTTCTCAGGATTTCCGCGGCCCTGCTCCTGCCGTTGGCGTTCGCGTGCAAAGGCAAAACCGACACCGCGTCCACTGACAAGACGGGCGACTCGGCCATGGCTGCAATGCCCGGCATGGCCAGCATGTCTGGTATGGACGCACCGGTCAAAATTCCGCCTGGTGTAAACTGGACGGCCGCTGACGTGCACTTCATGCAGGGCATGATCGCGCACCACGCGCAGGCCATTGCCATGTCAAAGATCGCCTACAAAGCCAACGCCAGCAAAAAGCTGACGTTTTTCGCGACCAAGGTTGATCAGTCACAGCGCGCTGAAATAGTACTGATGCAGGGTTGGCTGCTTGACCACGGCCAAACGGCGCCTGACACCATGTCGTACCAGCACGTGATGATGACCGGTATGCTCACACCGGCCGAGATGTCCGAATTGGAAAAGACCACGGGTCCCGATTTCGACAAGAAGTATCTCACCTACATGATCAAGCACCATCAAGGTGCCATTCAGATGGTGAAAGACCTGTTTGCGACACCGCTGTCGGGACAGGAAACCAACGTCAACGTATTTGCCAATGACGTTGACCAGGTGCAGACAGCGGAAATCGCGGCGATGTATCAAATGCTGGCCGACCTTTAGGGAGGGAGTAACATCTGATGGGAACTACTCGTGTTCTGGGTGCATTGGCCGTTGCCGGTGCGCTGTCCATGGCATCATCGCTGCAAGCGCAGACATATCCGACGGGAAATGATCCCCGCAACGGACTGAAGCCGGGCAAAACTGGCGACGCAGGCGTTGCTTCAGAAGGCATGAAGTTGATGTCGCTGACGCCGAAAGCCGCGCAGTTCGACTCGACGGACGGATTGAACTTCGCCAACTCCGACATGGCGTTTGGCGGCCATTACGTCTATCAGGGCAACTTCGCGGGCTTCTCGATTTGGGACGTGAGTGACGCGACCAAGCCGGTGCTCATGTCAACGATGAAGTGTCAGACGAACCAGGGCGATCCGTCCATCTACGGTCACCTGTTGTTCATCTCGGCCGAAGGCGCTGGCAATCGCAAGGATTGCGGCAAGTCACCCGTGACGGATCCAAGCCAGCACACGGCCGGCGTTCGCATTTTCGACGTGTCGAATCCGAAAGCGCCCAAGCTCGTGAAGAACGTGGAAACGTGCAAAGGCTCGCACACGCACACGCTCATCCCGAGCAAGAAAGACAAGAACATTCTGTACATCTATGTGTCCGGCAGCGGCGGTGCCCGTGCTGAGACCGATCTCGCAGGTTGCAAGTCCAACAATGATGCTGCCGATACGACGAACGCGATGTTCCGTCTCGATGTCATCAAAGTGCCACTCAACAAGCCCGAAGACTCGAAAGTCGTAACCGGCGCGCGCATCTTCACGGGCCTGGGCCCAGTGCAGGGTCCGCGTCGTGCGGGTGGTGGTGGACGTGGTGCCGCTCCTCCTCGCGCTCCCGGCGATACAACGCCGCTTCCGCCTCCGCCGCCGCCACCAACTGGTCCGCGCAACTGCCACGACGTTACGGCCTATCCGGCTCTCGATCTGTTGGCCGGCGCGTGCGGTTCCTACGGCATCCTGGTGGACGTAAAGAACCCGGAAAAGCCCGTTCGTCTTGATGCAGTTTCCGACACCACGTTCTCACTGTGGCACACGGCCGTATTCAGCAACGACGGCAAGAAAGTTGTGTTCACCGATGAATGGGGCGGCGGCACGGGACCGATGTGTCAGGCCACCAGCATGATGCAGCAAGGTGGTAACACGACGCTCGAAATCACGGCTGATCGCAAGTTCAAGCAGGGCGGGTATTTCAAGCCGAACTTTGCGCAGACGGCGCAGGAAAACTGCGTGTCGCACAATGGTGGTCTCATCCCGGTTCCGGGACGTGACATCATGACGCAGGGTTGGTATCAGGGTGGCATCGACATCATCGATTTCACGGACCCCAAGAAGCCTGTTGAAATCGGATTCTTCGATCGTGGCCCAATCGACAACCCACCGCCGATCGATCAGGGCCCACCGTCAACGCCAGCGGGCGGACGCGGTGCTGCACGTTCGACGACGGGTGGTTCATGGGGCTCGTACTACTGGAACGGTCACATTTACTCGTCCGAAATCGCACGCGGTCTGGATATCGTCGAACTGACGCCAACCGCAAACCTTTCGGCGAATGAAATCGCGGCGTCCAAGCTCGTCAGGTTTGAATCGTACAATCCACAGAGCCAGCCGGTTATCGTGTGGCCGGCAGCGTATCCGGTTGTGCGTTCGTATGTGGATCAGTTGCAGCGCAAGAGTGGTCTCGCGGCCGCTCGCATCACAGCCATCAATGCCGCCCTCGACGCATCTGAAAAGCAGACCGGAGCCGCCCGCAAGGCGTCGCTCACGAAGCTGGCCGGCGAAGTCGACAAGGATGTTGCTGGTGCTCAGGACAGTGCGAAGGTGAAGACGTTGTCCGCCGAGATCAAGAAACTCGCAGCGGCGACGAAGTAAGCAGAAGTTGGTGATGTGAAAACCGGCTGCATGCGAAAGCGTGCAGCCGGTTTTTAGTTCTGCGCACGGAGCGCAACTGATGTGAGAACGCTATCGTTACTGGATGAGCCGCCAATCGCCCAACCAATGATCATTTCGCGCCGCCACCGTTTCGATCGCAACGGACGTGCGGGTGCAACTGCGCGTGTGTTTGTGCTGCTGCTTGTGGCGTTGATTGCGTCACTGAGCGGTTCGGCCGCGCCCCTTGCCGCCCAGCAACACCCCATCACCTGGACGCTGGTAAAACCACCAGTCCAGGCGAAACAGGGCGCGCCATTCACTGCGCAACTGCACGCGATCATTCCGGCCGGCTGGCATCTCTACTCCATCACGCAACCGCCCGGCGGTCCAGTCAGAACGGTCATCTCGCTACCTCCGGGATCGGCCTTTGTGCTGGTCGGAAAAGTGCGCGCGCCCGACCCCGATGTCGCGCTTGATCCGAACTTCAACATCCTCACTGAAACGTACATCGATTCGGTGACGTTTCCGGTGCGCGTAAACGCGTCAACCACGGGCGCGACCAAACTTGCCATTGCAATCGCCTACCAAACGTGCACGGATCGGTTTTGTCTGCCGCCGACAAGTGAGGTTGTCGAATCGCCGATCACGATTTTACCGGCAGCGCCGGGAACCGTAGTCCCGACTGCAACACCATCGATTGAAACGCCGATAACGTCGCCGCTTTCGCCAAGGCCTTCGCCAACAAACGCACCAACCACCACTCCAAATAATTCTGCATCACCATCCGCACTGTCCGGTGCAGGCGCGCTCGCCGAGCGCGCCACAATGCCGGACTACGTGCTCAAGTCGTCCGCGCCGATCAACGGAACCACGCAATCACTACCGCTGTTTTTGTGGCTGGCCGCCGTGATGGGTGCGCTGTCGCTGCTGACGCCGTGCGTCTTTCCGATGATCCCGATCACGGTCAGTTACTTCACACGCACGGGCGAAACAACACGCAGTTCACCTACGCGGAACGCGCTGATTTACGCCGCTGGTATCATGGCGACGTTCACCGTGCTGGGCATGGCAATCGCGCTGTTGGTTGGCGCGGGTGGAATTAATCGGTTCGCAGCAAATCCGTGGGTAAATCTGCTGGTCACCACGATCTTCATTGCGTTTGCACTCAATCTGTTTGGTGTGTGGCAATTCACGTTGCCCAGTTCACTGCTGACGCGACTGACTGCAGCATCAAACGGTTCGCGCGGTGGTGAAACGGCCGGCATTCTCGCAATGGGACTGACGTTTACGCTGACGTCATTCACCTGCACCGCGCCATTTGTCGGAACGCTGCTCGTGATGGCGGCCGGCGGCAATTGGCAGTGGCCGTTACTTGGATTGCTTGTATTTTCGGCCGTCTTTGCACTGCCGTTTTTCCTGCTCGCGCTGATGCCAAGTGCAATTGCAAAGTTGCCACGATCCGGATCGTGGATGAATTCGGTGAAAGTGGTGATGGGTTTTGTTGAGATCGCGACGGCAATGAAATTCCTGGCCAACGCGGATCTCGTTTGGCAGTGGGGAATCTTCACGCGCGATGTCGTGTTGGTTGTGTGGATCGTGACTGCCATTGCTGCTGCGGCGTATCTCGCGGGTTTGTTGTTTCGCGAACAACCGCGCCGAAAAATTTCTGCTG
>JBDTTO010000010.1:0-15738 GCA_039930585.1 Gemmatimonadaceae bacterium | reverse complement strand
GCCCTCCGCACCCAGCAGTGCGATTGCGTGACGCAGAATCAGTCGAAGCACGTCACCTGGACGAAGCGATTCACCAACAGCACGCGCAACGTCGGCCAGCGCTTCGGTCTGTCGGCGTTCCTTTTCACTTTCGGCGTATCGACGCGCGTTCGCAATTGCGGTCGCGGCCTGCGACGACATGGTGGCGATCACTTCTTCGTCTTCGGGCGTGAACGCTTCGGGTACCGTTGAATACAGCGCCACGACACCAATGAGGCGAATACCCATCAACAGCGGAACGACCATTACTGATGTCGCTGGACCATCTTCGCCGACAACGTCATGGGCCGACGACAGGTCGAGGCCCGCGAGTTCGCGCGCGCGATCGGACAGGCGATCACCCCAACGCACCGGTTTGCCCGTGCGTGCGACTTCTGCAATAACTCCGTCGCCAAGTGGCGCGGTGTCACCAGCACGTTCAACGCCGCGAAAAACGCGCAAGTACGTGGTGAGTGTTTGTTGTTGCAGATCAGGATTCGCAATCACGACACCTTCTGCGCGCGTGGCGCGAGCGGCCTGGCGCGCGAGTTCGTGAATGATTTCATGTTCATCCAATGAACGCGCGAGCGCAGCACCGGCCTCCTGAAGACGCTGCAATCGTTCCGCGCGACGTGTTGCAACAGCACGCAAGTTGTCGTGCGCGAGACGGGCGCCCAGATGACGAACCAGCCAGCCAACGTCGCGACGGCAACTTTCCGTGGGTTGTCGACCGTCGCGCGGTGCGGTGAGTTCGGCAATTCCCAGCAGTTCGCCGTCGGCGCCACGAATCAGGCCAATCAGCAGGTCAGTTTCAATCCATGATGTCGGACCGTCGGGGCGATGCAGCGCCTCGGCGCCGAAAAACTCGCGCGCGGCCCACGCATCCGTACCATCAACGACGTACAAATCACCGACGCGAAACCGTTCAATGCCTGGGAGTCTGCGACGCCACACTACGCCGGGCAGTGATTGCAACGCATCAACGTCATCATGCAATGCGCCTGCGCTCACGGCGAGCGTTGGACTCAACGCCGCATCACGCAGCGTGACAAGCACGCCGTCGAAACCGAACGCGGCTAGTGCTTCTGCTGCTGCGGCAACACGCGCCGCCGGCGACTCAGCTCGATCAATTGCATCGAGTGCGTCAGCAAGGTTCGCTGTGAAGCTGGGTCGAATCGCGGTAGGCACTGTAACATTTGACGACCCAGCGAACCGTCTCGATACCACGCACTACATCGTTTTTGAAACTACCAGGACCAGCTGCGAAACAGATCGGCGCCAAATTGCTGCGGTGTTTGCTGGAACGTTCGTGACAATCCGAGCCGTCCGCATGACTGTGCACTCGATCCGGGCTCGAGGCCGAGCGCAAGCGACAGGCTTGGCGTAAGTCGTCTTTCCGCTTTCACACCAAGACCCTGCGCGAATTGAGAAAGTGCGTCAGAGTTCCCGCCCTGTGACGTCAAACCGCAGAAACCCGTGCTCAAACTGAGATAAGTGTTACGACCAAATTGACGCCCCAGGCCAATTCGCGTCGCGGCCAGAATGCTTAATCCATTCTCGCGAAGATTCGCCGCTTCACCTGGACCAATGGCGGTTGGTTCAACTTGCACAACATCAAATCGTCCGCCCGCCAATCGATTCGACAAATAACTTCCGGCCAGTCGCAGGGCGAGCGTCGCACCCTGTTCGGAGTAACGCGCGCCCAACAATACATTGGCGGGTTCGCCCGTCACGAGATAACTCAGCATGTCCGTTTCGGGCAGTGGCGGATTGTCGGCACTTGAAAGGCCAAGCGTCGGACGATTGAGCGTACCGCCAATATCCACGCGAATGCGAACGTCCTGCCGGTTGGAGTTGGGGCGCACTTCGCGCACAGTGTGCAGCGCCGACAAATCGAGCGACGGTTCGAGATCAGGATCGCCGTAGAACCGAATCACGCCACGTTCCATTTCGAACGTGGGACGGACTAATCCCAGATTCAGTTGATACGTGCCGCGTTCAACGGTGAGCGAATCGGAAAGTGCGAGTTGTGCGGCGCCTCCGTCGCGTCCGACCGCGCGTGTTACGCGAAGTGCTCCGCCCAACTTGATATTGGCTTCGGGCGAACGCAGCCAGACGTCGTTCCCAACATCAACGACCACGTTGTCCAGCGTCAGATTTTGCACGATGCTTGTCGGAGCACTCGGCAGCAACTCATCCATGCGAATGACGGTTGTGTCAACGACGTAGAAATTGTCGGCGATGTCGATCGTGCGTTTTTGCGTGAGTGCGCGAACGTACACGCGGCCGCGATCGATGCGTACGCCACCTCGGACCAGCGCCGCGTTGGTGGAGCCCGTAAGTGTGACCGGCCGCGATGTGCTGATCGTCAGCGATGCACTGCGCGGCTTGTCGATCGCGAGAAAGTTGTTCGCAGCCAATCGCAAATCGAACGACGGATTGTTGAGGTCAGCAAAACCCACCGAACCAACTATCGAGATACTGTCGCTTGGCAGGCCACTGGCGGCACCAAACTTCCGCACAAGCAGCGTGTCGCCGCCCAGCGCGAGATCGGCGTTCACGTGATCAAGTCGCACGCCAAGATTGCTCAACACGAGACTACCGTTGTCGAGTTTGACCAATCCGCGCAGCTCTGGTTTTTTCCAGGTGCCAGACAACGCAATGTCAGTATTGAGTTTTCCCGTTGCCGTTGAAATGTCCGGGAACAACGACTGCAGCAGAGTCAGATCAACGGAGTCTGTGCGCAGCCGTCCGACCAATGCACGATCGATTGTGCGATCTCGACCGGACACAAACGCGAGATCAACCGGCAGCGCGGCCGAAGCCAGCATGGAGCGACGGTTATTGGCCATCAACACCGCGTCGAGCGAAAGCGTGGTGGTGTCGTACGAGCCGTGAATATCAATCTGCTCGAGCCGCAACTGCCCAACTGTTGCATCGCGCAGCGCAAGGTTTGCCGTGATCAACGGTTTTTCGCGCGTGCCCGTTGCATCTGCCTGTGCAGTAATGCGTCCGGCGCGCAACGAAGGCATCTGCGCAAGAATGCCGATGTCGTTGAGTGGGACGCGATCGAGCGTGAACAATCCATTCACAACTCCCGCGGCGTCCACTGAACCGCGAATCGACATCAAGCCCGTGTCGCTGTGGACCAGCACCAACGAATCCAGATGCGCCGCGCTGTTGCCGCCCAGTGCGAGGCGTGCAGGCGCGACCAGATCGAAACCGCGGCGGGTGTTCGTCGAGTCGACGCGAATGGCCAGTGTATCCAGCGTAACGAACGTTTCGCGTACTTCCGCTGGAAGTGTGGCGTAATCAGACGGACGCGCGATTGAACCCGCCAACGTCATTGTTACGTCTGCGGCTGATCGCACATTCACCGAGAAGCGTTCGGCCAACCCATCTTTCAGCGTGGCCCGACCAACCACTGATGAAGCGCGAATTCCTCCCAGCAATACCGAATCGAGTGTGACCGATGCAGTGCCGTGCGCGGAACGCATGATGTTCTGCACGTCAACATTCAAGGAAGCGCGTGCGGCCGAAGACGTACCCGCGAACAGCGAGAAACCCGTCGCCAACGCTTGCACACTCAGGCCGCGAGCGTCCAGTGTGTCAATTGATCCACTAAGCGTCCCACGGATATCAATCGCGCCGCGCAGTGTATCGCCAATGGACGTCAGTAACGTCGGCACCGAGTCCTCGGCCGCAAACCATTGACGAAGGCCGCCAAGTGAATCAACAGTCAGCGCAAACTGCAGCGAGTCGCGCCTCGACGCGGTAAGGCCCAGGCCACCGTTCGCAGAGAGGCCGAACGCAGAACTCTCGACATACAGCGAATTGATTGCGACGTGTCCTGAGTCAAACGCGAGTTGCGTGCGTCCGCCAAACAGTTGCGCTTCACCAAACTTTGATGGTGCGCTGACTTCGGCAACGAGACGACCTTTGAGCGACGTCAAATCCGCGCCCGACATGTCAACGTCGCCCTTGAGGCTGAGGTTGGTCACTGGCAGCGCCGGATCACCAAACAACGTGCGCAGATTCATACCACGCGTTTGAAACTTGCCCGTTGCCCCGAATACCGGCTCGAACGAATCCGCGCGGCCGGTGAAATCAAGTTCACCGCCTTCACCCGCCAGTGTCGTTGCGATGGAGTAGTCTTCGGCAATACCGCTTGCACGAATTGGACCGACAGCAAGACCGCGCAAAGGCAAACCTGGATACGATCGCGCAAGCGTTGTGTACGACAGCGGCGCCGCCTGCATGTCGATGTCAAATTTCACGCCTTGATCAAGCAGCGTTACGCGGCCCTTGCCCGTGAAGCGACTGGGATCGCCCGGACCATCAATGTGCTGCAGGTCAGCATCGCTGAATCGCGCGTCATACCACAACGAATCCATCCGCATGGTGCCACGCACCATGCCGCCAATTTCCGGAAACAGCGGATTCACAAACCGTGGCGTGCGCAAATCCAGTTGATCAATTCGTAAATCAACACCGCGCAGCGTGGTTTGCGATGGATAGTTGATATCCATCATTCCCTTCGCCTGCCCGCTGGATACGGCGCCCGGTATATGCGCATCAGCGAAGGAGAACGTCGCGTTGTCCACGACAAAGCGGTTCACCCAACCGCCGCGCGCCTCAACGTGCGCCGTTAAATCGCCTTGCCAGTCGAACGGAAATGGCTTGCCGTTGAACTGACGCAGCAAGTCCGTGTTCGCGGGAATCATGTCCATATTGACGTCGGTAATACGCAACACCGGTCCGCCAACGCCAAACGTCATGTTTCCCGTGAGACGCGAGTTCATCGATTTCGCGTCAAGGTTGTGCAATCCGTACTCAATGATGTTCAGGTTGCGCGGATCATTCTTCATAGTGAAATCAACGATGCCGGCGCCGGTGGTTGGCAGTGAACTGTTCACCCATGCCACATCAGCCATCGCAACGCTGTCACCGTGCAGCTTGATATCAAATCGTACCGGCGGCCCACCACCGTGAACGATCTTTGCATTTCCGTGCACTTTGGACTGCGCGAGATTGAACTTCACGTTGTCTACCCAGATCGTATCAGCCAGACGACGCACGCCAGCATTCATGTTGCGGAACCAGAACGGCGGCGCAACCCAGATGGCATCCATTTTCTGAACACCAAAATATTGTCCGGCCGTATCAGGATCGGCGATACGCGAGCGCCCAAGTGCAATGGAGCCGTTCTGAAAACGCCACGTGCGCGTGAGGCGACCCGGTTCCTGACGGATCTCCGAATCAAGGCGATGCAAATTGTATTTCAGGGCGCTGTCGCGCTTCGCACCTTTGAGCGTGTCCGACAGAAACCATTCCATGCGCACAACAAGTGTCGCATCGTGAATCGTCGTCGTATCGATGACAATGTATTTCCCGAAGCCGCTTTGCATTCCCGTGTTTCCGGGTGAAGGCAACTGCGGAACACGGCCTTTGAGCGCGCGCCTGAAATTCCAGTCGTCGTGCCCGTAGTCGACAAGCGTGACAATCGGATGTTCAACTTCGACGGAGCGCAACACGATTCGCCGGTCGAGCAAATCACGCGGATCGTACGTGAGTCTGATGCGCCCCGTGTTTACAAATGGACTGCCGTCCGGCTCCAGCAGTTCGAGCGAATCAATGGTGAGATTCGTGAACAACGTTCCGTGAATGCTACCCACATACAAACGTCCGCTGAGCGCCGCCTTCGCCGTCGGAATGAGCGCACTGTGAAGTACCGCGAGGCCGCGATCGGTCTGTGTCAGTAACGCAATGCCGCCAGCAAACAGCGCTCCAAAACACAGGAGCACCGCGGCGGTGGCGATCACGACAGTCCGACGGCGTGCCATCTCAGCTGTTCATGTTAAAAGGCCTGACCAATCCAGATACTGGGATTGATACGGCGCAAGAAACCGGAATTGCCCGGTGGACGAAACGTCGCGGGGCATGCACCGGACGCCTGCGACGGAACGCCGGTCACGTTCTTGGTAATGGCCAACGTGTTGCCGGGACTCACGCAGTACAACGGTGCAACACCTGCGGTAAGAGGCGCATTGAAATACGCCGCACCCAACGGTGATTGATACGCATTGTAGCCGAGGTCGATGCGAATCGCGCCGAATGGAGAAGCGATTCGTACGCCGGCGCCAGGCGTGACTTTGATTTTTCTTCCTTCGTCACCGACAGCCTGCGTCGTGGTGTTGGCGCGATTCCACAATCGACCGGCATCGGCAAACACTGCCCATTGCAACAGCTGCCGCAAAAACGGACTCGGCATCTGCACTTCAAGATTGCCAACCACCAATGAGTTTCCGCCGGTGGGCACAATGCGTTCGGCGACCGCGCCGGAATCCGCACGAAAATACGTTTTTCCGTTTTCAACCTTTGTTGCGGTATCACCAACGATATAGACGGCGGGTCCTAATTCGTTCTGGCGAAACCCGCGCACGGTGGTTGGTCCACCAGCGTACAGTCGTTCCTGCGGCGGAACGTATCCGGCACCTTTAAACGTCGTACCACCGTACACCTGTCCAATGCGCACGTGCGAAATCACACGCGTTGCACTTTTCCCGATGGCGAAATACCAGGTGCCATCGAGTACGGCCTTGTTGAACTGCTGCGACTCCGACGAACCAATTGCGGTGGATGCATGCCGCAACTCCAATCGCAACGAAGTTCCCGCAGTAGGACGCAACGGTTCGTTCACCGATGTGCGCGCGATTGAATAGCTGAGCGCCGCCAAACGGCTATTGCGTTGTAAAAATGTGCGCGACTCTGCCTCACACGCGTTGAATACCGCGCAGAAAAAAGCCGGCTCCGCTACAGTGCGGCCGAGCTCCAGCTGATACGCCAACTGACTGGGATACTTCGCCTGAATGGGGTTGTTCAGACTGAGCGCACCACCGATGGGCGTGTAGCGCAGGTATGCCTTGTATTCGGACAGCGTCGAACTGAAAACAGTGATGGTCGGAACGTGTGACTGACGCGTACGAACCGGCTGCCGTAATGTCAGCGAGCTGTAGTAGTTGAGCGTCGCGCTGTACGGATCACTGCGCGCCTGTCCCTGGCATAATTGTTTGGCACCATCAAGCGGCGCACCGATGCCGACTTTACTCACGCGTGCTTCCAATTCCAGACGTTCGGCAAACGGAAGAAAGTCGCGATCAGTAAACGATCCCTGCATACGAAAACAATCGAGCGTTGCCCAGCCGATGCCGCCGCGCGCCGCCCACCGATCGCCCTGCACAAGTGTGGCGGTCAGGTTCACAATCGAATCACCAGCTGGTTGCAACGAGTCCGGTTGCAGTTCAACGCGTCGGAATGCGTCAGTCTGATACAGATTGCGCTGCGCATCAATGATGGCACGTGCCGAGAACCATTCGCCCGATCGCAGGTCCATCGTGCGGCGAATGGTGCCTTCCGACAAGCCCGAACCGCCGCTGTTGTCTGTGACGACGCGGATGAAGCCGAGACGGGCGCGCGTGCCTGGTATCAGCGTTACTTCGACATCCGCCGTGTGTGTCGCGTTGTTGGTGCTGTACGCCAGCAACGCCTCTGCCTGCGGCCATCCCACGTTGCGAAGACGCCGCACCAGCGAATCTCGCCCGGCTTCAAACGCGCCGCGATCGAAGACTCCGCCTACGTGCAAGGGAAAATCGCGAGCGGCGTGCGCAATTTCTGGCGCGATCTCCAATCCTTTGATGGCAACGCTCGCCACTCTCAGCGGCGCGCCCTCGGCGATACGGAAGGTGACCTCAATCACCAGTGGCCGCATGGTGCGAATGGTTGTGTCGACCGTGACGTCGGGATATCCTCGACGGCGATACAACACTTCGAGTCGCTGTACGTCGCGCGTCAATTCCACCGGATCGAGGCAACGCTTGGTGCCAACAAAAGGCACCGAGGGCAACGATGTTGGTGTGGTGGCGATTGAGGCCGCGAGCGTAGCAGCGTCAAACTCGCGATTGCCCAAAAACCGCAGGGCGCGCACCTCGCGGTCACCACGATCGCAGGAGAGATCCTGCGCGGAGGCCGTCGAGGCGACCGCTGTGGCAAAAACGGCGAGGAAAAGTAGGCGTTTCAGTATGTAACGTGATCAGTGGTAGTTTGTGTCGGAAAGGTCTATTCCCCCTCGCCCCCAGTCAACCGCAGATATGCGTTCAGTTGTGATGCGACCAACCTTACTTGCTGGCCGGTTCGCCATTCGGAAATCTGCAATCAGCAGCATCACCGCGATGGCCACGGCGATGTTGCTGTTTGCTACGGCTTGCAAAGGCGGTTCAGATGCGACGGCCGAGCGGCACACGTTGATCGATTCGCGCGATACCTACGATCCGCGCTCGCTCGATCCTGCGCTTTCAACCGACGTCCCTACTGGGCGCGCTGTGTCGTACCTGTTTGACGGGTTAACACGCTTTGCGACCGACGGCGCTTTGATGCCGGGACTGGCAACGAGTTGGGATATCTCGCCCGATGGTCTCGTCTACACCTTTCACCTGCGATCGGGGGTGCAGTTCCACAACGGAGCGCCTTTTGTTGCGCGTCACGTGATTCAGTCGTTTCAACGCGTGCTTGACCCCACATCGCGCGGTGGTCGCGGTTTCCCGCTGTATTCGATCAAAGGCGCGCGCGACTACGCGGATGGCAAAGGCAAAACCCTTGGCCTGGAAGCTCCGAACGACACCACGCTGATTGTCACGCTCGAAGCGCCACTGGCCACGTTTCTCAAGATGCTGGCGCTACCCGTCGCATCCATCGTTCCCGACTCCGCCGGCACCGATTTTGGACAACATCCCATCGGAACCGGACCGTGGAAGCTCGTGGAATGGAAACACGATGACTACGTGAAGTTCGTGAAAAATGAAAAGTATTTTGGCGGCGCTCCAAAGTTTGATACGCTCGTTGCGCGCATCATTCCCGAACCCACAACCGCTGTCGCCGAATTCGAGAGTGGCACAGTTGATATTCTGTACATCCCTGAAGATCAAACGAAGGATTGGGAGTCAACGCCGGAGAAAAAAGCTCGACTGCAAAGTTCACCAGCGCTTCGCCTCTGGTACATCGGCGTGAACGTTACGCGCGGCCCACTCAAAGATGTCCGCGTTCGTCAGGCCATCGCACACGCAATTGACACAAAAGTGTTGTTGCAGCAGTTGATGAATGGCCGTGGAACACTGGCCGCGGGCATTGTTCCACCTGCGCTCGACGGGTCTGATCCAGCGCGCACACCACTTGCTTACGATACAACGGCAGCACGCAAACTCCTCACCGACGCTGGATTCGCGAATGGCGTCGACCTCGAGATGTGGAGCTCGCAAACACCACCGTTTCCACGCCTCGCCGAAGCAATTCAGGCGTATCTCAAGACGGTGGGAATTCGAATCAAACTGGTGCAGCGCGACGCATCCACCATGCGTGCAGCTGCGCGAGCCGGCCAGACAGATCTCGTGCTGAAAGACTGGTTTGCCGATTACCCCGATGCCGAGAACTTCTTGTATCCGCTGCTGCACTCGGCCAACAAGGGCGTTGGTGGCAACGTGTCGTTCTACTCAAACGCGACGTTCGACAAACTTGTGAACGACGCGCGCATCGAAACCGACGCCGCCAAACGCGCGACGTTGTATCGTCAGGCGGACAGTCTCGCGTACGTCGAAGTCGGGTTGTTGCCGTTGTTTTTCTACAACGACCTCTTTGCAATTCAGCCGTGGGTGCAAGGTTTTAAAGTCCCGCTGATCTTCAACGGTCAGCCCTGGACATCAGTCACAATCGGCGCTCCAAAGCCTTAACACGAAATGCTCACCTTCCTCGGCCGACGCATGCTGCTGGCACTCCCAACATTGTTTGGGGTGCTGACCGTCGTGTTCTTGTTGCTGTATGTCGCGCCGGGCGACCCCGTGCAGGCAATGGTTGGTGAGCAAGCCGACAGTGCAACCGTTGCGCGTTTACGTCGCGAGCTCAAACTCGATGCGCCATTGCCCGTGCAATTCGCCCACTATGTTGCGGGCATCGCGCAGGGTGATCTCGGCAGATCATACATCACCAATCGCCGCATTGTTGACGATATCGCCGAGCGTTTTCCGAAGACGCTGCTGTTGGCGGGAAGCGCGATGACCATTGCAATTCTGTTGGGCGTCAGCATCGGTGTAGCGTGTGCAGTGAAACCGAACGGCTGGTTCGATCGCCTCGCACTTGGCTTCACGTACATCGGCATTTCATTTCCGGTCTATTGGGTTGGACTGCTGTTCATCGTCTTGTTCGCGGTCACGTTGCGCTGGTTGCCGGCGTCTGGATACGGTTCCGTCAAATACCTGGTGTTGCCTGCGTTAACACTTGGCATGCGGTCAATTGCGTATCTCGCACGTATCACGCGTTCATCGATGCTGGAAGTATTCGGTGCCGACCACATTCGCACGGCGCGCGCAAAAGGCCTGAGCGAAAGCGCGGTGCGTTGGCGTCACGCATTGCGGAATGCGCTGATTCCTGTCGTGACCGTTATCGGACTGGACTTCGGAGCGTATCTCACCGGCAGCATTTTGACTGAGACCATTTTCAGTTGGCCCGGAATTGGTCGCTACGTGGTTCAGGCAATTTCAAAGCGCGATTTACCTGCTGTGCAGGGTGCGGTGCTGTTCTTGTCGGTGGTGTTTGTGCTGGTCAATGTGTTGACGGATCTGGCATACCAGCGTGTGGATCCGCGGGTCCGGCACGCGTAACGCGATCAGTCCGTTTGCCCAAACACCGCCATGTTCGACGAATGCCCCGGGTTCACCTTCTTCTCCGGGTACACCCAATGCACCGCCTGATTTACCGCGATTGCGGCTTCACCAAATCCGCACGCAATCAGCTTCAGCTTGCCCGCATACGTCGTGATATCGCCCGCCGCGTAAATGCCCGCGCGTCCCGCTTCCATTGTCGGATTCACGAGAATCTCATCCTTCACAAACGTGAGTCCCCACGTTGTCATCGCGCCGAGATCGCTGACGTAACCAAGCATCGGTAGCAACACGTCGCATTGAACGTCGCGCGAGGTCTTCGCCTTGATGTCTTTCAACGTTACGCGCGACATCTGATCGCCAGAATCGGCGTGAATCGCTTCGAGTTCGTTGAACGTGTGTACGGCGACGTTTCCGCCTTCGCTTGCAACACCCAACACTTCTGCAACCGTTGCAGCGTGCGCACGAAAGCGATCGCTGCGGTGCACCAACGTGACTTGCGCCGCGTGATGCCGAAGCTGCGCCGCCCAATCAAACGCGCTGTCACCGCCGCCAATGATTACTACGTGCTTCCCTTTGTAATCAGCAGGTTTCGTCACCAATTCCGAAACGCCTCGTCCATACCACTCGGCCGCAAACGCTTGCGGTAAGCGACGCGGTTTGAACGCACCAATGCCGGCTGCGATGACAATTGCGCGCGTTGGAAAACGATCGGTTTCGGTCACCAGCACGTAGTGGCCGTCTTCCTCTTCAAGACCAACTACCTGCTGATTGAGATGCGCCGGCAATCCCGTTTCGCGATGAAATTGCAACGCCTGGTCCGCCAGCTGGCGTACCAGCTCCTTGGCCAACACACGCGGAAATCCCGCGACGTCAAAAATGTCTTTTTCGGGATACAGTGCAGCCAACTGACCGCCCAGTTCGGGCAGCGCGTCAACGATCTGTGCGGTGGCGCCGCGCATGCCGGCGTAGAACAGCGCAAACAGCCCCGTGGGGCCGGCGCCGATGATAGTCAGGTCTCGGATTTCGTGCGTACGCATAGGGCGAACGCTAGCGACGCCGCACCCCTCCGCCAACCCTATTTCCCGAGCGAACGCGCCCTGTCAGATTGAAAGCATGAAGATCTATACGAGAACTGGTGACGAAGGCGGAACCGCACTGTTTGGTGGCGGTCGAGTGGGCAAGGATCATCCGCGAGTCGAGGCATATGGCGACGTGGATGAACTCAACTCAGCACTGGGCATGGCCCGCTGCATCGAAAGCCTGCCGCGCGTCGACGAAGTGCTGGTCCCCATTCAGAAAGACCTGTTCGCTATTGGAGCGCTGCTTGCAACGCCCGATCACGACAAGATGCGCGAGCAATTGGAAAAGGCGCGCATCGATGAATCTCGTATTGCCGAACTCGAACGCGCCATCGACGCCTGTGAAGCCGAACTCGAACCGCTGCGCAGCTTCATCATCCCAGGCGGCTCACCGAAGGGCGCGGCATTACATGTCGCACGCACCGTGTGTCGCCGCGCGGAACGTCGCGTTGTCACCCTCGCGCACGAAACGACGCTGCCAGCGTTAACGGTGATTTATCTCAACCGACTGTCTGACTTGTTGTTCATGCTGGCGCGCGTTGCGAACAAGCGTGCCGGTGCGGGCGAGGTAACCTGGTGAGCGTTTCGGGTGAAACCGAAAGTCCTGGCGAGCAAGAGGCAGCACTTCCCTATCCGGTGATGGTGCAGCGCGGGTTGTTGTCGGCGCTTTCGCAGCAGGTGTCCGAGGTCGCACCAGCCTATCGCTACGCCATCATTGCGGACGAAACCGTGTTCAAACATCACGGCGAAAAGTTACGCCGTGATTTTCCGGCCAATCGTTCACTGTTTCTTACGGTCCCACCAGGCGAACGCGAAAAGACGCGCGAGCAGTGGGCGTTGTTGACCGACAAACTTCTCGAATGGGGTGCCGGTCGCGACACAACAATTGTCGCCGTCGGTGGCGGCGTGGTATGTGATCTCGCCGGATTCGTTGCGGCAACGTTCATGCGTGGTGTTCCTGTTGTTCAGGTGCCGACCACGTTGCTCGCAATGGTAGATGCATCAGTTGGCGGAAAGACCGGTGTCGATACCGCGGCCGGAAAAAATCTCGTGGGCGCGTTTCATAATCCGTCCGCCGTTTTTGTTGATCCGGATGTGCTGGTCACGTTGCCGTTGCCGGTCTTTCGTTCGGGCCTGGCCGAGATGATCAAGCACGGCGTGCTGGCAAGCGAATCGTACTTTGATGCGCTCAACGTGTCGCTGGATGAATTGGCCGGTGATCGGGCAGCGTTCACAGATTCACTTCCGCAATTGATTGCCGACAGCATCGCGATCAAAGCTGCGGTTGTCATCCGGGACGAGCGCGAAGGCGGAATTCGTCAGACGCTTAACTTCGGTCATACGATTGCACACGCGATTGAACAACAAGTTGGCTACGACATGTTGCACGGCGATGCAGTGGCCATCGGCATGATTGTCGAAGCTGAAATTGCGGTACGACTTGGGATTGCCAACGAAAACATCGTAACGCGCATTCGGGACGCAGTCAGCAAAGCGGGACTGCCGACACACGTTCCCAGTGCGGTCAGTCTCGATGCTGTGCTCGCGTCAACATACGGCGACAAAAAAGCCCGCAGCGGCGTTGCCCGGTATTCGTTGCCAACACGCATCGGCGAAATGACAATTGGCGACGGCGCGTGGTCTGTTGGTGTTTCCGACGACACCACATTGGCGGCACTGCGTTCCCACGCGTCACACGAAAACCTGGGGTGAGACAGCCAGGCGCAGTTCAGACGCTCGTCTGGATTGCCCTTGGTGGCCTGGCTGTTCTGTTTCTCAAATGGCGTGACCGCGATATCGAGCAGGAGGCAGCACAACCAATTCCGTTGCTCTTCGACAGTGCAGCGAATGTGAGTAAGCTGGATTCCCTTCCGAAGCCGTTTGCCAGAATGAAAGCACCGATTTTGCTGACGCCTCGCCGCACGGAGTCTGCCGCCCGACCGCTCAAGCTCCTCGCCGAACCCGGCGAAACCGTACCCGTCTCAATTACGGCGTACTGCCTGTCCGGTCGAACGCGAACTGGCACAACGGTGCGCGACGGAATCGTTGCCGCCGACCCGCGCGTATTTCCTCTCAATAGTGAGATAGACATCATTATTGGGCGCGACACGCTCGGCAGATTCCGGGTAGAAGACACAGGGCTGCTGATAAAGGGACGAAAAATCGATCTTTGGCTCGCCGACTGCGGCGAAGCGCGCAGTTTTGGCCGAAAACGCGGCTCAGCCAAGCTGGTCAGTAAAATCCGTCGTTGACCGTTTGGGGACCCGCCATTATCGTGGCCTTCCCACCTCGGGTCGGGCACAATGCCCCCCCAAACATCGTACCTCTCGGCGAGGGCGTGTATGCAGTCAGCGATTGCCAGCAGACCTGTAAAAACGCACGGCAAGGGTTTTTTTCGCTCATCACCCTCAACCGCTTTCGATCAGTACCTGCACGACATCCAGAAGCTTCCGCTTATCACGGACGTACTGGAAGAACGTCGCCTAGCGCGCCTTGCCCAAAAGGGCGATGAGCTCGCCGCCGAAAGACTGGTAACCGCCAACCTGCGGTTCGTCATCTCCTACGTGAAGAAGTACCAGGGACATGGCCTCGACCTGAGTGAACTGGTCGCTATTGGTAATGAAGGCCTGCTGAAGGCAGTCAGAAAGTTCGATCCCGACCAGGGCGTGAAATTCATCTCGTATGCAGTGTGGTGGGTGCGTCAGGCCGTGCTTAAGGCCCTGGCCGAACAGACACGCAGCGTACGCATCCCGCTCAACCAGAACTCGCAGCTCATCCGCATGGCTCGCGCCGAAATGGTTTTGGCGCAGGTCCTTCGTCGTGAACCCACAGACGAAGAAGTGGGCAAGCTGCTTGATGAGTCGGCCGAAACAGTACGCTCTTCGCGCCAGATCACCGGTACCGAAGTGTCCCTCGACGCACCAATCGACCGCCAGGATCGGGAAGCCTCCAGCCTCGGCGAGCGTTTTGCGGGTGAGACGCATACGGACATTGAAGAAACCACCGACTTCAAGTTGATGCGCGAATTTATCGATCGCGTATTCCGCAAATACCTGACGCCGCGTGAACGGAAAATCTTGTATCTGTACTACGGCCTCGAAGAGGGAGCCGAAGCGATGACGCTCGAGCGCATTGGTGCGCTCATGGGGGTTACTCGCGAGAGAATTCGACAGATTCGCGAGCGGGCCTTCGAAAAACTTCGCGAATCACCCGACGGCAACGCGTTAGCCGGCTTCTGGGGAGCGGCCTAACGTAGAGTTTGCTACATTGCGGGCGCTTGTCAGATCTGGCAAGCGCCCGTTCTCGCTTCAGGAAGCCCCGTGCCAAGTGTTTTGATCATCGATGACGAACCGTCCATTCGCTTTGCCTTGCGCCGCTGGTTCGAGCGCCAGGGTTGGACGGCCGACGAAGCTAACGACGGCGCGCACGCCCTCGATATGTTGCTGACGCCACCGGCCAACGCCGACATGGACGCTGGCTACACAGTTATTGTTTGCGACCTGCGAATGCCCGGCATGTCTGGATCTCAACTTCACGATCGCCTGAAGAAAGAGCGCCCGGGACTCATCGATCGACTGGTTTTCACAACCGGCGACGACGTCGCATCACCGCCCGTTGGCTCAGTGCTGGGCTCGCACGAGCGCGTGCTGCAAAAGCCATTCGAATTCACGGCGCTGCGCGAATTGGTCGAGTCCATCGCGGGCCCGATGTGAGCGTACAGCTGTGAGCAGCCCGCCCTCACAAACCCTGATCGCAAAACTTGAATCAATTGTTGGAGTAAAGTGGGTGCGAAAACGCGCCGCCGAACTTCAGGTTTTCGATGCGGATGGATTGCCCGGTTACCGCATGTTGCCCGCACTCGCAGTATTGCCGGGCACGCGTGATGAACTGATCGCCGTCGTGCGCGCACTCGCCGAAGACAATGTGGCCTT